>JBASAN010000516.1:0-8590 GCA_049650625.1 Ornithinimicrobium sp. | reverse complement strand
TCGGTCACCCCCAGCCCGTAGTAGATCGACCCGTTCGGTGCAGCCGCGAACGCGCGAGCCGCCAGCCGCAACTGATCGGCAGGTATGCCGGTCGCGGACTCGGTGGCTTCGGCGCTGTTCTCCTCGCCGGCGATGAAGGTGAGGTAGCCCTCGACGTCCTCACACCTCTGCTCCACGAACGCCTTGTCGTAGAGGCCCTCGGTGACGATGGTGTGGGCCATCGCGTTCACGAAGGCCACGTTGCTGCCGGGCAGCAGCGGCAGATGGAACTGTGCCTGCACGTGCGGGCTACGGACCAGGTCGATGGCACGGGGATCAGCCACGATGAGCCCAGCCCCCTGGCGCAGCCGCCGCTTCATCCGCGAGGCGAACACCGGATGGGCATCGGTCGGGTTGGCACCGATCAGCAGGACCAGGTCGGTCTCCTCGACCGAGGCGAAGTCCTGGGTGCCTGCGGAGGTGCCGAAGGTCTGGTTGAGTCCATAGCCGGTCGGTGAGTGACAGACCCGTGCGCAGGTGTCGATGTTGTTGTTGCCGAAGGCGGTCCGCACCATCTTCTGGACGACGTAGACCTCCTCGTTGGTGCATCGGGAGGACGAGATAGCGCCGATAGAGCCCCGGCCGTGGCGCTCCTGCACGTCCTTGAAGCCCGTCGCGACGGCGGCGATCGCCTCCTCCCAGGACACCTCACGCCACTCGTCGTCGATACTGTCCCGCACCATCGGATGCATCTGACGGTCGTCGTGGTTGGCGTAGCCGTAGGCGAAACGACCCTTGACGCACGAGTGCCCCTCGTTGGCGCCACCCTCTTTGCTGGGGGTCATCCGCACCACGGTGGTCTGGGTGACTCGTCCACCCCCCTCGGGGGCCGCGACCACCTCGTCGCGGACCTCAGCGCGGAAGCTGCAGCCCACCCCGCAGTAGGCGCAGGTGGTGTCCACCACGCGGGTCGGCATACCCAAAGAGACGATCGACTTCTCGGTGAGGGCGTCGGTCGGACACGCCTGGACACACGCCCCGCAGGACACGCACTCCGAGCCGAGGAAGTTGGTCGGCCCCGGGGCGATCCGGGAGTCGAACCCCCGTCCCTGGACCGTGAGCGCGAACGTGCCCTGAGTGTCGGCGCAGGCGCGCACGCAGCGTGAGCAGACGATGCAGGCCTGCGGGTCGTAGTCGAAGTAGGGGTTGGAGGCATCCAGAGCGGCGCCCTCGTCCACGTGATGGTGCAGCGGCACGGCTCCACCACCGCTCTCACCGCCACTGCCTGGTATGCCGTAGCGCACCTCCGCGAGCCCGGTGCGCTGAGCGAGCTCCTGCATCTCACAGCTCCCGCGAGCGCAGCCGGCACAGTCGGCGGGATGGTCCGAGAGGTAGAGCTCCATGACGCCGCGGCGCAGGTCGGCGATCTCCTCGGTGTCCGTGCTGACGACCATGCCATCGGCACACGGGGTGGTGCAGGAGGCGGGGGTGCCGCGGCCGCCTTCGACGTCGACCAGGCAGAGCCGGCAGGAGCCGAACGCCTTGAGCGAGTCGGTGGCGCACAGCTTGGGGATGTCCACACCGGCCTGCTTGGCGGCGCGCATCACCGATGTGCCGGTGGGGACCTGCACGTCGATGCCGTCGATCGTGACGGTGGCGTCGGCCGGGCCTACGATGAGCGGGGTGCCGTAGTCGACCTCCGGGGCGTAGGGCGCTCCGCCCGGCGAGGAGCCAGTGGTGCCGATCGGCATACCGATGGGTCCTGCGGGTCGGTCAATCTGCAGTGTCATGTCGTGCTCCGCTCAGAGGCGTCAAAGTCTTCGGGGAAGTGCTTCAGGGCGCTGAGCACCGGCATGGGGGTGAGCCCACCCATCGCGCACAGCGACCCCTTGGTCATCGTGGTGCACAGGTCCTGCAGCAGCACGAGGTTCTTGTCGCGGTCCTGACCAGCACGGATGCGGTCGATCGTCTCGACGCCGCGCACCGAGCCGACCCGGCACGGGGTGCACTTGCCGCAGCTCTCGGCGGCACAGAACTCCATTGCGAAGCGCGCCATCCCGGACATGTCGACGGTGTCGTCGAAGAGCACGATCCCGCCGTGACCGACCATGGCCTCGATACCCGCGAGTGCCTCGTAGTCCATGGCGATGTCGAACTGGCTTGGGTGCAGATAGGCACCCAACGGGCCGCCCAGCTGCGCGGCTCGGATCGGTCGGCCGCTGCGGGTGCCGCCGCCGTAGCCCTCCACCAGCTCTCGGATGCTGATGCCGAAGTCGATCTCCACAATGCCACCGCGGGCGATGTTGCCCGCCAGTTGGCAGACCTGCGTGCCGCGGGAGCGTCCGGTGCCGAGCCCCGCATAGGCCGCTGCACCATCGGCCAGGATCATCGGGACCGCGCCGAAGCTCAGCACGTTGTTGACCACCGTGGGCTTGCCGAAGAGACCGGTCAATGCCGGAATCGGCGGCTTGGCCCGTACTTCGCCGCGTTTGCCCTCCAGGCTGTCCAGCATCGAGGTTTCTTCACCGCAGATGTAGGCGCCGGCGCCCACACGCACGTCGAGGCTGAAACGCAGCCCACTGCCCTGGATGTCCTCGCCGAGGTACCCGTGGGCGTAGGCGATGTCGATCGCCCGGCGCAGCGTGCTGATGGCGTCGGGATACTCGGAGCGCACATAGACGAAACCCTCACTGGCCCCGACCGCCCACGCGGTGATGACCATCGCTTCGATCAGGGTGAACGGGTCCCCCTCGGTCAGCATCCGGTCGGCGAAGGTGCCGCTGTCCCCCTCGTCGAGGTTGCAGCACACGAACTTCACGTCGCTCTGCGCGCCCAGCACGGTGCGCCACTTGATCCCGGTGGGGAATCCGGCACCCCCGCGACCGCGCAGGCCGGAGTCCACGACCTCCTCGACCACGTCGGCGGGTTCCATCGCGAGCGCCCGCGCCAGGCCCCTCCACCCCCCGTGCTCCGTGTATGCGGCGATGTTGGTGGGCTCGATGATCCCCACCCGCGCGAAGGAGACTCGGTGTTGACCGGCCAGCCACTCGTCGTCGTCGACCACACCGAGGCAGCCACCCACGTCGGCCCCGGTGAGCACGCCGTCCCGGACAAGGGACGCCACGTCGTCGGCCTGCACGCCGGGGTAGCCGATACGCCCGGCGTCGGTGACGACCTCGACCAGCGGCTCGGCCCACAGCATCCCGCGCGATCCGTTGCGCAGTACGGTCACTCCGTCCAGGGCCGCGAAGGCCGTGGCCACCTCGTCGGCCCCGACCGCGACGGCGCTGGAGTCACAGGGGACGTACACCGTGGTCTTCGTCATGACCATTCCCCCGTCAGCGCGGCGAGCCGGTCATCGGTCAGTCGCCCGTAGAGCTTGCCGTCGACCATGGCGGTGGGGCCGAGGGCGCAGTTGCCGAAGCAGAAGATCCCTTCGACCTCCACAGACTCACTCTCGATGACGCGCTCGGCCTGCTCGAACAGCTCCTGGCCCCCGACGGCCCGACAGGCCTCGGCTCGGCATACGTGGACCGTGTGCGCGGGTGGTGGAGCGGTGCGGAAGTCCTTGTAGAACGAGACGACGCCGTGCACCTCCGCCACGGAGAGGTTGAGCACGTGGGCGATCACCGGCACATCCTCAGCGTCGATATAACCCAGCTCCGCCTGCACCGCATGCAGAATCGGCAGGAGCGGCCCCCGGTCCTGGGATGGGGCCGAAGCGATGGAGCGGACCGTGTCCGCCCTCGTGCCCGTATCGATCTGAGCGCTCACGGAGGACCTTTCGTCACGGCCCTTACATCATTGGGGACCACCGCCTGAGTGTAGATCGTGAAGCCCTCACAATCCACGGTTGGGCTACCCGCCCCAGGCAGTGTCGACACGGCGGATGTCACACTCAGCGGCGTGGGTCGTTCGTCTTCGTCGTCGCCTCCGCCAGCGGAGAAGGTCTGTGCCTCCTGTGGCCGGCGGATCGAGTGGCGTAAGAAGTGGGAGCGGGACTGGGAGCAGGTGAAGTACTGCTCGTCTGGATGTCGCCGTCACGGCGTCGACGACACCGACAGCGCTCTGGAGAAGGCCATCCTGACGTTGCTCGCCGCTCGCAAGGTCGGCGCCACGATCTGCCCGTCCGAGGCCGCCCGAGCCGTCTCGGCTGAGGGTTCCCCCAGGTCGGCCACCACGGGCGAAGAAGATTGGCGAACGCTGATGGAGCCCGCCCGCCGAGCCGCCCGCCGACTCGTCGCCGCCGGAGAGGTGGAGATCACGCAGGGTGGTCGGGTCGTCGACCCGTCAACAGCGCGCGGCGCGATCCGCGTGCGGCGAGCCACCAGACTCTCCTGAGCTCAGGCGTGGCGGCCCGTCACCAGCAAGACGCCGCCCAGACCTACCATCATCGCGCCGCCGAACCCGCCCAGCCGGCCCACCCGTTGGGGAGACGTCGCAAACCAGCGCCGCGCGTTGCCGGCCACCAGGGCCCATCCGCAATCACACACGACCGCGATGATCGCAAAGACGGCGCCCAGAGTCGCCAGCTGAAGGGGCACCGACCCCTGAGCCGGTGAGACGAACTGCGGCAGGACGGCCAAGAGGAACACCACAGTCTTGGGGTTGGTGAATCCCACCAGAAAGCCCTCTCGGAGCAGCTTGAGCGGGCTGGCGGCCACCACCGCATCCGTCGTGGCGCGGTCGTGGCGATGCCGGATCGCCTGCACACCCAGATAGACGAGGTATGCAGCGCCCACCACCTTGACCGCGGTGAAGAGAACCACCGACTGGGCGATCAAGGCGCCAAGACCCAACGACACGGCCACGACATGTGGGAGCACTCCCAGGGCGTTCCCCGCAGCCGACACCACTCCGGCGGTAGGCCCGAGTGAGAGCGACCGAGCGATCGCGAACAGCACGCTGGGCCCAGGAATGAGGATCAAGAGCAGGGCCGCCAGGGAGAACGCCAGCAGATTCGGGGTCGGGACCACGGCTCAGCATAGAGTCACTGAGCGCTGATCCGTCCTCATGCGCTCCTGGCCGCGGTTCCCGATCACGGAATGCTCGCGCGGTGCTTGAGCGTTCAACCAGTATGAAGAACATCGGCTTCTCGTCCTTCGGTCACTGGAACCCCTCCCGTCGGTCTATGACGCGCTCCGCCTCGGATGTCCTGTTGCAGTCCATCGACCTCGCTGTGGCAGCTGAGGAGATCGGTGTCGACGGGGCGTACTTCCGGGTGCACCACTTCGCCCAACAGTTGGCCTCGCCCTTCCCCCTCCTGGCCGCGGTAGGCGCCCGGACGAGCAAGATCGAGATCGGCACCACCGTGATCGATATGCGCTACGAGAACCCGCTGTACATGGCCGAGACCGCCGGTGCCGCCGACCTCATCTCCGGCGGGCGCCTGCAGCTCGGCATCTCGCGTGGATCGCCCGAGCAGGTGATCTCCGGCTACGAGCACTTCGGCCATATCCCCAACGACGACGAGAGCGACGCCGACCTGGCCCGCCGGCACACCGCTCGGTTCTTGGAGGTCTTGGAAGGGCGTGGTTTCGCCGAGCCCAACCCGCGGCCGATGTTTCCGAACCCGCCCGGTCTGCTGCGGCTCGAGCCCCATTCGGAAGGGCTGCGTGAGCGCATCTGGTGGGGGGCCGGCACGCGTGCCACCGCCCAGTGGACGGGTGAGCAGGGAATGAACCTGATGAGCTCTACCCTGTTGACCGAGGACACCGGGGTGCCCTTCGACCAGTTGCAGGCCGATCAGATCCGCATCTTCCGCAAGGCCTGGGCCGAGGCGGGTCACAGTTGGACCCCACGGGTGTCGGTGAGCAGGAGCATCTTCCCCATCGTCAGCGAGATGGACCGCCAGCTCTTCGGGCTTCAGGGGCGCAGCACGGACCAAGTCGGCTACATCGACGGCATGATCGCGCGGTTCGGGAAGACGTATGCCGCTGAGCCTGATCGGCTCATCGAGGAGCTCGCGGCCGACGAAGCGGTCGCTGAGGCGGACTCGCTCCTGATCACGGTGCCGAACCAGCTCGGCGTGGACTACAACGCCCACCTCATGGAGTCGATGATCACCCATGTCGCGCCGGGTCTGGGCTGGCGCTGAGCCTACGCCGGCCCAGACCCTGCAGATGTGTCGTTGGGGCGACAGAAGTGCAGGGGCTAGGCCGACCCAGTAGCGTCGGCGCATGACCACCTCAGCCCGTTCGACGGACGCCGTTACAGGCCCCCCGGCGGCAGACATCCGACAGATCAGCTCGCGCCTCACCGATCAGGGCGTTGACGGCGTCCAGATCGGCTGGGTGGACAACAACGGGATCGTGCGCTCGCGGATCGTGCCCATCGCGGAGTTTGAAGCGGCCAGTCGTCGGGGTGTGGGGGTCACGGCAGCATTCGCCGTCTTCGATTCCCAGGACGGCATCACGTTCGCCCACGAGGGATTGTCGACCCCCTCTGGCGACGTCCGACTCGTGCCCGCGATCGGCGATGCTGCCGACGTCGTGCAGCTCACGGGACAACCGCATCTGGCCTGGGTGAACGCCCGACAGGTCAGCCCCGACGGGGACTCCTGGCCCTACTGTCAGCGAGCCGTCTTGGAGCGTCAGGTCGAGCGAGCGGCCGCGATGGGGTTGCAGATGAAGGCCGGCTACGAGATCGAGATGGTGCTGAGCCGTGAGGGCGAGGACTACGCCCCGGCCCATCGCGGCCCGGCCTACGGGCCCAACGCGTTGCGAGACGTCGACGAGTTCGTGGCTCGGCTGCTGCGTGATCTGGCCGCCAACGGGATCGAGATCGGCCAGCTGCACGCGGAGTATGGCGAGTCGCAGGTCGAGATCGCCCTCGCCGCGATGGACCCGTTGAAACTGGCTGACACCCAGGTCGTGGCCCGCCAGACCATCCACTCCGCGGCTCGGGCCGAGGGTCTGCGCGCCAGCTTTGCCCCGGTCACCACCGTCGCGGGCGCTGGCAACGGCTGGCACCTGCATACCTCGATGTCCCGTGATGGGAGCAACATCCTGCCCGGCTCGGGAGCGCACGGACTCTCCGGTGAGGGCCGGGCCTATCTCGGTGGTCTGCTCAGAGAGCTCCCGGCCATTGTGGCGGTGTCCGCTCCGAGCACCGGCTCCTTGTTGCGCCGCCGTCCCGGCTATTGGGCCGGTGCCTACGGCTTCTGGGGCGTGGAGAACCGCGAAGCGGCTCTGCGTCTGGTGCCGGACTCGGCCCTGTTGGGGCCGGAACGCACCAACATCGAGCTCAAAGCCAGTGACGCCTCCGCCAACCCGTACCTAGCCCTAGCCATGGTGCTCGGTGCGGGTCTGGCGGGGATCGCCGACAACGCCGCCCTGCCCGAGCCGGTGCAGGAAGATGTCGGCACCTGGGATGAAGCTGCGCGATCAACGGCGGGAATCAAGCCCTTGGCCAGCACCCATGAGGAGCAGCGGGCGCACCTTCACGAGAGTTCCCTGGCCCGCGAGGTGCTGGGCGAGCAGGCTCTCGGCGCCTTCCTCGCCTGCCGCGACGCCGACGCCGCATGGGCGGCCGAGCGGTCCGTGGAGGACATCGTCGAAGCGCACCGTTGGCTCTACTGACCCTGCCCGGGTGTGACCGCATCCTGGCGGTGCACGGGCCAGCGCTGCCGCAGCCCGACCAGCTCTGCGGTCCGTTCTCGGCCCGCCTGGCGCTGCACGCGGTCCTTGACCAGGCCGACGTCCCGGACCTCATCACGCTGGCCACCGCCTCGGACACCGCCTTGTGGCCGGAGGATCTCTCGAGCACCCGTCCCCTCGACGCCCCTGAAGACCTCAGCGGGTGGGACCATCTGCCGCGGGCCTCCTCGGCAGAAGCGGGAGGTACCGACGCCGTGGGACTGATAGCAGGGTTGGAGGCCACCGTCGGGCTTCTCGTCGGTGTCGTCCCGGTCCTCGGCGCGGACCTGACCGCATACCGGCTGGGTCGGCTGCTGACCTCGATCGCCGACGCCGGACGGCCCCTGGCGGTCGTAGCCAACCTCCGGACCGGCCCTGTCACGCCCACCGATCCCTCCTGGGATGTCGGGCATTTCGTCGTGCTGTGTGGTGTCGACCCGGAGCGTCAAGAGGTCATCGTGGCCGACACGTATGCCGAGCTGACTGGTCCGGACCTGCCCCCGGGGTGCCGAAGGGTCCCGGTGGGCGACCTCGCGCGAGGCCTCACTGCGTCACCCGGGCGCGGCCTGTTGCTGCTCGTGCCGAAAGCAGAAGAAGACGAACTCCGCGTGACGGTCACCGGCTCGGGGCTGACCGTGGCCACCTGGACCGCCTAAGCGACCCCGCCCCCGCCTGGACGGATCACCCAGGAAGCGAACAGGCGGCGTTGACACACTTCCCATGTGGAGGACTTCACCTATGACAACCGCACCGGGCGGGGGCCGGGACGCACCGTTCGCGTCCTGAGCACGTTCCTGCCCGGCGTTGCGCGAGTGTGGAGCCAGGTCGAGCCGTATGCCGACTCCTGGCGGGCCCACAACCTTCAGACATTGCAGCGACCCGGGCGTCGGTGGTTCGTCCTGGGCGACTCCCTGTCGCAGGGGATCGGTGCCTCCGCCTTCGACGCCGGCTGGGTTGGACTGGTCGGTCGACGC
>JBASAN010000515.1:0-2104 GCA_049650625.1 Ornithinimicrobium sp. | reverse complement strand
GACGCTGACACCGACGTCGACCTGGCCGTGGTCGCCCCCGCCACCTGGGACCGGTGCCTCGAGGTCGAAGACGCCGTCCGCGACCGGTTGGCCAGCGCTTGCGACGTGCTGCACCTGTCCGAGGAGGATCTGTTCGCCCCACCCCAGCAACGCGAGCCGGTCGTCGGACAGACGCCCCGCGACAGGCTCGTTCTCTTCGGCGCACTCCCCCGCCGCCCGGAGTCAGCGGCACCGTAGAGGGGCGAATCGACTCCGAGCTGGGTGTGGTCCGCCTTTGCCGCATTGCCGCCGAGGCCCAAGGTGCCCGCGACGGGAACCTGTCACGAGGTCGGGTCGTTCAACCAGAACTCTCCCCGCCGGTCCGTCTCAGGCCTGACCCGCGGGGTCAGTGGGCTCTGACCTGGGTGGATGCGTTGGTCATCGCCGGTCGGTTTCGGTCGCTGTCGATCGTCTTGCGGACTGTGTGCGGACTGTGCGAGTGCCAACGGTCAGCTCTCGAACGAGCGGAGGGACTCCGCGACGGGCGACGACCTTCGACACGCAGTGGAGCCACCGGTGCTCCGCGACGCTCACCTCGCAGCGCTCGTGATCACCGCGCACCGCTTTCGGACCTGGTGTGCCCTTGCCAGGTCTTCGATCGCGCGAAGCTGACCTTGGACTCGTTTTCTAGGTTGGCAATCCTGCTTGGGTGCTGCGGCGAGCTCGAGCCTTCTTGGCAGCCATCCGCCCGGGTTGCTGATCGCGATCGAGACGGTCGCCGCGTCGCCACTCTGTGAGTCGCCCGGCCTGTCCTATTCAGGTGATGCACGCCTCGGACGGCGGTCCGCACCCGCGTCGTAGCGCCCCGTAGGACGCACTCGGCCAAGAGACGAAAAGTGGGTCCTCGATCGAGCGACGCCGCTTCAAGCACCGTTCGTCAGATCAGCAGCAATGTGTCGGTGCGGGTCGCTAGCCTCGATGGAGGCACCTAGGAGGTAGACCATGACCGATCCCGAAGTATGGGCGGTTCCTTCTGAGTACGACGCAGCCGCATCGGCTTGGATGAGCACTACGGTCGATACCTTGAGCCGCGAGCTCCACCCGCTTCTCGCATCGGTTCGCCGTGAGCGCGTCGCCGACCTGCCCCGACCGGAAGATCACGCATCGGAGACTTCAGATCTAGCGTCGCCACTGTTTCGCGGAATCGAAGCCAGTCACGTCCTAACCGCCGAGGTTAAAGACTCCCTGCGTGGGGACGTCGATTCATTCCTGACGATGGCTTTCGATCTCGCGGATGCCTTCGGGTCTCAGCTCATGAAAGGCATCTTGGCTCACATCAGCGAGGTCTGCGACGCATCGGGTCAGACGATCGACGCCGAAGGTCGGGACTTCGTCGACGTGATGATCGAGACTCTCGAAACCATCGATATCTCATTCGACGAGAACGGCGAACACAACCTGAGGATAGTCATGCATCCCGACACTGCGGCGAGACTCCGAGACAAGCAACCGACGCCCGAGCAGGAAGCACGCATGCAACAGGTCCTCGAACGTAGGCGGGAGGAGTGGAATGCTTCGCGCAGTCGTCACGACCTTCCTTGAGACTCTGACCGAGCGTGAATTCGACGCACCACTGCTCGCATTGCTCGCCTCACAGGGCTTCACCGACATCCACTTCATCCACGGCGGATTCGAGTTTGGGAAGGACGTCATCGCCAAGCGCTTGGACGCCGACGGTCAGACACAGCGGCAGTACTCCATTCAGTCCAAGGCTGGCGACCTTGGGTCCGCCGACTGGAGAGCTGTCCGGCCACAACTAGAGGAGTGCGAGTACAACACGCGCGCCCACCCCAACTTCAACGCGAAACTGCCCCGTGTCGCAGTGCTTGTGACAACAGGAATTCTCAAGGGCGGCGCTGCGGTCGACGCGCAGGAGTTCAAGGCAGCGTGCGTGAGCCGCGGCCTGGCTGACTTCGATGTCTGGGATCGCTTCACGGTCGTGGACTGGCTCTGTCAGGACCCTTCCCTCGGACTCGCCGACCTCAGTGTCCAAGACGACCTCGTGGCTCTGCTCGGTTCGATAGCCCGCCACCAGGTGACCGAGCCGATGTTGGAACGCCACACC
>JBASAN010000514.1:0-1688 GCA_049650625.1 Ornithinimicrobium sp. | reverse complement strand
GGGCGGCCCACGACGACTGCCTCCGCGAGACCGGCGTCGAGCACCCGGTTCACCGACTCCAGCGACGTGACGTCACCGAAGCCGTCGTTCAGCAGCACGGGCCCGCCGAAACGGGTCCCCAGGTCGGCGGCGATGTCGGTGCCGTTGGCGGCCAGGATGCTCAGGTAGGCGAGCTGGAGGGGGGCGATGCCGTTGACGACGGCCGCGTACGTCGCCGCAACGTCGTCGGTGTCGTCCTCGACGATGCCGTTGAACTGGTGTCCGGGAGAGATGCGCACGCCGACACGGTCAGCACCGATGGCCTCGGCGACGGCCTCGACCACCTCGACGGTGAGTCGGGCACGGCCTTGTGGGGAGCCGCCGTAGGCGTCATCGCGCGTGTTGGACGCGGGGTCGAGGAACTGGTGCAGTAGGTAGCCGTTGGCCGCGTGGACCTCGACCCCGTCCAGACCGGCGGCGATGGCGTTGCGCGACGCTTGGACGTACTCCTGGATGAGCTCGGGGATCTCCTCGGTTTCCAGGGCACGGGGGGTGACGTGGGGCTTGGGTCCTTCGGCGGTGACCATCTCACCGGGAGCGGTGATAGCACTGGGTGCGACAGTCTCCAGGCCGTTCTTGTTGTCCGAGTGTGCAATGCGGCCCGCGTGCATGAGCTGCGCGACGACGTACCCGCCCTGGGCGTGGACCGCGTCGGCGACAAGCCTCCAGCCCGCGACCTGGTCCTCGGTGTAGAGGCCAGGGACGTTCAGGTAGCCCTGCCCCACGGCGCTGGGAGCGGTCCCCTCGGTGATGATGAGACCGGCGCTGGCACGCTGGGCGTAGTACGTGGCGTTGAGCTCGGTGGGAGCATGGCCGTCGCCGGCACGGTTGCGGGTCAGGGGGGCCATCACGAACCGCTGGGGGAGATCCCAGGGGCCGATCCGGACGGATTCGAATGCGCGTGACACAGGAAATGCCTTTCACGAGGGGTAGGACGAACTCATCCCTCAACGTCCCCGGCATCCGACCGATTCCGCGATGAGCCTCTGGCCGAGCCGAGGGAGGCATAGCCATAGGGTCATCCCGTCGCGAGGTGTGTATCCACGTCTATTCTCAAAATCTTAGAGACACTTAGATGTTTCTAGTCTCGTCCGATTCGTGGGGCCCACCTGAGGACGTTGACGGGTTGAGGTGTCGGCGAGCGATCTGCTCCCCCAACTGCTCCAGCAGTTCGGCGGCGTCAGCCATCGAGCGGCCGAGATCGGGCTCCAGGTCGGAGAGCGCGTAGGTCGCTTCGATGCCTGCCTCGTGTAGCCGTTGCGGACTCAGGGTGGTTCGACCGCAGACTGCGACGACCGGTATGCCGCGCGAGCGGGCCTTCGCGGCCACCCCGGCCGGGGCCTTGCCGTTCAAGGTCTGCTCATCCAGCGATCCCTCGCCCGTGATCACGAGGTCGACTCCTTCGAGCTGCTCCTCGAAACCCACGAGATCGAAGACGAGGTCGATACCTGGACGAAGCTCCGCGGCCAACAGAGCCAGGGCGGCGTACCCGACACCGCCGGCCGCTCCGGCCCCGGGAGCATCGCGCACATCCTCATGGGTGAGCTCGCTGACGACATCGGCCCAATGGCTCAACCCGGCATCGAGCTGCTCCACGTCGGTCGCGGCAGCCCCCTTCTGGGGGCCATACACCGCAGCCGCGCCCTTGG
>JBASAN010000513.1:0-1974 GCA_049650625.1 Ornithinimicrobium sp. | reverse complement strand
GGCCAGTTTCGGCATCTACACGACCACCGACGAGATCGACGCGTTCGTGGGGGCCCTCGACGAGGTGCCCGCCGTGTTCGGCATCAACGTCTGAAAGGGGCCAGTTGATGGATATGTATGGCGAGCTGATCCTTGACCACTCCAAGCGTCCCGTGGGGGCAGGACTGCGCGAAGATTTCGGCGCGGAAGTGCACCACATCAACCCGACCTGCGGCGACGAGGTCACCCTGCGCGTCCACCTCGGTGAGGCCGACGGTGTGCCGATGCTGTCCGACCTGTCCTACGACGCGCTCGGGTGCAGCATCTCGATGGCCTCGACGTCGATCCTGGCGCAAGAGTGCGTCGGCCTGCCGGTGGCTGAGACACTGGACACCTACGGCCACGTGAAAGCCATGCTGACCTCGCGGGGCACCGACCCCGGGGACGCGGAACAGATCGGTGACGCCGTGGCGTTGGCCGGCGTGGCGAAGTATCCGGCGAGGGTGAAGTGCGCGCTGCTGGGCTGGACGGCATACCTGGATGCTTTGGCTCAGGCTGGGCACGACATCACGACTCCTTCCGCGTCTGTTTCCCCAGACGTGAGATCCTGAACCACACTCCCGAAAGGCTGACCGATGAGCGAGACCATGACCCCTCCCAATGTGGCTGATGTCGAAGAGGCGCTGCGCGACGTCGTCGACCCCGAGCTCGGGATCAACGTCGTCGACCTTGGCCTGATCTACGGCGTGACCGTCGATGCCCAGGCCCACGCCGTGGTCGACATGACCCTGACCAGTGCCGCCTGCCCGCTGACCGACGTCATCGAGGAGCAGACCGGCCAGGCCCTCGAGGGTCTCGTGTCCAGTTTCCGGATCAACTGGGTCTGGATGCCGCCGTGGGGCCCGGACAAGATCACCCCCGACGGCCGGGACCAGCTCCGTGCCCTGGGCTTCAACGTCTGAGTGACTGAGCCGCGCCGGATCGACGTCCCACGGGACCGGTTGGCGCAATGGGTCGACGGCTTTGCCCAGCGTCACGGTGAGCCCACCTGGACCATCGATGGCTCGGCCTACCGGGCGACGGCTCCGAACGGGGCCTGGGCCACCTTTTCGTCATGGACCGCTGCACCGTCGTTGCCGCCTGACCTGCTGGTGTGGTCGGAGCCCCCGGGGACGTTTGCGATCATCCTGATCCGCCGGGGCGGGTACGCCGTCGGCGTGGTGAGCGGGGGAGAGCTCGTCGCCCACAAGTGCGGCACCAGGTACGTGCAGTCGCGCACGGCCGCTGGCGGCTGGTCACAACAACGCTATGCGCGACGTCGCTCCAACCAGCGTGACGAGTTGGTCGACACCGTCATCGAGCGCGTGGTGACCTTGAAAGAGGGCCATCGCGGCGAAGGTGTCGTCCTGGGGGGAGACCAGCCGCTGGCTTCCGCCGTCCTGGACGATCGTCGGCTCGAGAGTTTGGCGATCGTTCCCCGACGTGAGTTCTACGACATCCCGGATCCACGATTCGTCGTGCTTCAAAAGACCTTGTCCCGTGCCTTGATGGTGTCGGTCACCGTGAGCAACCCCGAAAGCTCGTAGTCCTCGGAGGAGGGGGCCACCTGCATCCAGGTGGGGTCCGATCCTGTCGTACGCGTCGCAGGTCCAAGTTTGGAAGTCACCTCCGTCGCCGAAGGCGTGTCCATCACCCAGTGCTAGCGGCAGCAGGCGAGGACCGGGTTATAGGTCGTTGGTGTTGAAGGTGTCGCAGGAGTTTGGGTCGCCCGAGTTGTAGCCGGTCAAGAACCACTTCTGCCGCTGCTCAGCGGATCCATGGGTCCATACGTCGGGGTTGATCCGGCCTGAGGACTGCTGCTGGATCCGGTCGTCACCCACGGCCTCGGCGGCCGATAGCGCCGACTGGATCTGCTCTTCGGTGACCGGCTCGAGCAGGGCCTGCCCGCCTTCGTCGACGGTCTCCGAGGCGTTGGCCACCCAGGCTCCGGCGAAG
>JBASAN010000512.1:0-7857 GCA_049650625.1 Ornithinimicrobium sp. | reverse complement strand
GCTGACCTGTCGTTCGCGGCCTACCTCGGGGTCACGGCCAGCACCGTGCCGTCAGGGGTGTCCGTCGGGATCCAGGAGTCGGTGCCCGAGATGGTCGAGGCGGTCCGCGGATACGTCGAGGCCGGCTACGCCCGGATCAAGCTGAAGATCAAACCGGGAGCTGACCTGGAGCCGGTGGCCGCGGTGCGCGAAGAGTTCGGCTCCGAGTTGCTGCTCCAGGTGGACGCCAACGCCGCATACACCTTGGTCGACGCCGCCCACCTTCGCCACCTCGACGACTTCGGCCTGTTGCTGATCGAGCAGCCGTTGGGCGAAGCGGACATTCGCCAGCATGCCGAGCTGGCCAAGCAGATGCGCACACCGATGTGCCTGGACGAGTCGATCATCTCTGCGGAGGCGGCCGCGGACGCGATCAGCCTGGGCGCGGCCGCGGTCATCAACATCAAACCTGGCCGGGTGGGCGGATATCTGCAGGCCAAAGCCATCCACGACGTATGCCGAGCGCACGGCATCGCGGTCTGGTGCGGCGGGATGCTGGAGACCGGGATCGGACGGTCGGCCAATGCCGCGCTCGCGGGACTGGCCGGGTTCACCCTGCCCGGTGACATCTCCGGCTCCGACCGGTTCTACGCCCAGGACATCGTGACCGAGCCCATCGTGATGCACGACGGCGTCGTCGACGTGCCCACCGGGCCAGGTTTCGGCGTCGACGTCGACCGGGATCTGCTGGCCACGTTCACCACTCAGGTCCAGACCCTCACGCCCTGACCCTCAGGGCCCGATCCGCCAGGACCGGATAGTCGGTGACCGATCGACACCGCCGCTGCACCACCGAGCCCGGAGCTGACGCGGTGGGAGGATGGGGTCATGGCCCGCGTCTTCACCGTCGAACGATCCGTCACCATCGATGCGCCTGCTGAGCAGATCTACCCGCATGTCATCGACCTGCGGAGGTGGACCACATGGTCTCCATGGGAGGCACTGGACCCGGCGATGCGCCACACCTACACCGCGCCGGACCAGGGTGTCGGGCAGAGCATGGCCTGGACCGGCAACCGAAAAGTCGGGCAGGGATCCATGACGATCACCGACGCCAGGAGGCCGGAAAGGGTCAGGCTGAGCCTGACGTTCCGCAAGCCCTTCAAAGCCACCAATACCGTGGACATCGCGCTGACCTCCACCGGTGGGACCACCGATGTGCAGTGGGTCATGGCGGGCCGGCAGAACCTGTTCATGCAGGTCGTGGGCAAGGTGGTGTCGATGGACGACATGCTCGGAAAGGACTTCGAGCGCGGCCTGACCAACCTCAAGCGCGTCGTCGAGCACGGAGGCTGATCCCACGATGAGCAACCTCGAGCAGCGACCCGCGGAAATGCTCTGCGCCACGCAGGGAGGTGAGTCCGTGCAGCTCATCACCCCCCGCGACGTCCCACTCGGAGGCCCGAGAGCCATGACCGTGCGACGAACTCTCCCGACCCGTGCCCGATCCCTGATCGGACCGTGGTGCTTCCTGGACCACTACGGGCCCGACCCCGTCGCCGAGTCCGGCGGCATGGCCGTGCCGCGCCATCCCCATACCGGCCTGGCCACGGTGAGCTGGCTCTTCACCGGTCAGGTGGACCATCAGGACTCGGCAGGTCACCAGGCGGTCGTGCGACCGGGCACCGTCAACCTCATGGTGGCAGGACGGGGGATCTCGCACTCGGAGTTCTCCACGGCCGACACCACGGTCCTGCACGGTGCCCAGCTGTGGTTCGCCCTGCCGGAGGCGCAGCGCCACCGGGCCCCGAGCTTCGAGGCCTTCACCCCCGAGCCGACGGCGGTCGGCGACGCCGAGGTCAAAGTGTTCCTCGGCGCGTTGGCGGGATCCCGGTCCCCGGTGCAGATGTATGCCGACGGACTGGGAGCCGAGGTCGTCATCCCACCCCACGGGTCCGCGCAGGTGCCCGTCGCGCCGACGTCCGAGCACGGTGTGCTGGTCGACCAAGGCGGCGTCTCGGTGAAGGGCCGACCGCTCGCTGTTCATCAGTTGGCGTATTGTCCGCCCGGATCGGAGCACCTCGAGCTGCAGGCAGGTGCGGAGGGCGCCCGGTTGCTCCTGCTCGGGGGCCCTCCCTTCGGTGAGCGGATCGTCATGTGGTGGAACTTCGTCGCTCGCAGCCACGAGGAGATCGTCGAGGCCGTCCGGGAGTGGAGGGCCGAGATCGGTGTCGACAGCAGTGGTGACGACGACGCGGAGACTGCCTCGTTCGGCCCCTTCGGGCCCTTCCCCGATGACTCGGCGGCCCCGCTGCCCGCGCCGAACCTCCCGAACGCTCGGTTGCGCTCTCGCTCCTGATCACCGCAGCGCTGTGAGGTTGGTCCCGAAACACGGCAAGATGCTCCCATGAGCGAATATCCGCCGGTCACCAGCTGGCTCACCGACATGGACGGGGTGTTGGTCCATGAGGACAAAGCCCTCCCGGGCGCCTCGGACTTCATCGAGGCGCTGAAGAAGTCCGACACCGACTTCCTGGTGCTGACCAACAACTCGATCTACACGCCACGAGACCTCCAGGCTCGTCTGAAGACCAGCGGGATCGAGGTGCCCGAAGACCGGATCTGGACGTCTGCCTTGGCCACGGCCCAGTTCCTGTTCAGTCAGCGTGAGGAGGGGTCGGCCTACGTCATCGGTGAAGCAGGACTCACGACCGCGCTGCATGACATCGGCTACATCCTGACCGACCGCGACCCTGACTACGTGGTCCTGGGTGAGACGCGCACCTACTCCTTCGAGGCCATCACCAAGGCCATCCGGCTGGTCGACCAGGGGGCGAGCCTGATCGCGACCAACCCCGACCCCAGTGGCCCTTCCGCCGGAGGGCCGATCCCGGCCACCGGGGCCGTGGCGGCCCTGATCACCAAGGCCATCGGCGTGGAGCCGTTCTTCGTCGGCAAGCCCAATGCGTTGATGATGCGCCACGCCCTGAACCACATCGAGGCCCACTCGGAGAGCACCATCATGGTCGGCGACCGCATCGACACCGACATCATGAGCGGTGTGCAGGCCGGCTTGCGCACGGTGTTGGTCCTCAGCGGCTCGACCAAGAAGTCCGAGATCGAGAGGTACCCGTACCGCGCCACCTACGTGCGTGACTCGATCGCCGACGTGGTGCCGATGATCAAGGAACTGCGCTAGCCCGTCTCGGTCGCCGAGCGCCGGAGCCCACCGGACCAACCGCTCCTGACCTGACTAACGGCTTCTGACCTGACAAACCGCTTCTGACCTGTCAGTGCAAGGGCGGACGCCAAAGGGCCAGCGAGGTGCCGGTGCGTCCACGGCGGGGTCGAGCGCCGGCTCGCATCGCCACGACCTCGCCACTCAAGCCCGCGGCAAAAACCCGGTCGCTGGAACCCAGCGCGTGCATGAGCACCTCGTTGCGTTCGGTCAGCTCCTCGACCTGGCCCTGCAGCCGACTGACCTGCTGCTCCAGCTCCAGAATGCGTTGGATGCCGGTCAGGCTCACGCCCTCCTGGGACAACCGCTGCACTTCACGCAGACGGTAGACGTCGCGGGAGGAGTATCTACGCCCCCCGCCCCGGGTGCGCTGTGGGGTCACCAGCCCCAACCGGTCGTACTGCCGAAGCGTCTGCGCGTGCATTCCCGCCAGCTCGGCAGCGATGGAGATGACGAAGACGGGCGTATCGGGATCGACCTCGGACCGTGTCCGTGCCATCTTCATCACCTCCCAGCGATGCTCTAGTCTGCCGTGCCGATGGCCAGGTTCCGAAGACCCTTGCGCTCGTTTCTCGGCCTACTTCACGGCTCGGGCGAAGAGGTCGGCCCGGGGGTCGACGCCTTCCTCGTCCTGCTGCAATGCTTCAACCGCCTCCTGGGCGGCCTTGCTGAGCCGCTGCGGGACGACGACCTGCACTCTGGCCAAGAGATCTCCGGTGGCTTTGTCGGTCACCAACCCACGACCCTTGACCCTCAACACTCGCCCTGACGGGGTGCCCGCAGACACCTTGACCTTCACCGCCGAACCGTCCAGCGTGGGAACTTTCACGGTGGCTCCCAGGGCCGCTTCGGCAAACGTCACCGGTAGGTCCACGGTGAGGTTGAGACCGTCGCGACCGAAGACCGGGTGGGCCTGGATGGTGACGACGATCATCAGATCGCCAGCGGGACCACCGGTCTCGCTCGGCATACCTTTGCCTTTGAGCCGAATCTTCTGGCCGTCCTTGACGCCGGCCGGGATCCGGGTCGTGACCTGCCCGCTCGAGGGGGTGGAGACCGTGACCTTGTCGCCCGAGGCGGCTTGGCGGAACGACAGGGTCGCCCGAGCCTCGACGTCGCGGCCCTTGGTCGGTGCGCCGAAACCGTAGCCCGGTCCAGCACCGGGGCCGCCGCGGCCTCCCCCGGGGAACCCACCGGGGGCACCTCCGCCGAACCCGCTGATCAGGTCTTCGAGGTTGACGCCCTGGGCCCCGCCGAAAGGCGACTGCTGGGTGCGGCGTCCACCGCCCGAGCTGTTGAACATCTGGGCGAAGACGTCTTCGAAGCCCGCGCCCCCCTGAGCGCCCGGCCCACCGGAGGTGAACCGCGCCCCCCCGCGCGACATCGCTCGCACCCCGTCGTACTGGCTGCGTTCCTCCGGGTCGGACAGGACGGCATAGGCCTCGCCGATCTCCTTGAACTTCAGCTCGGCTGCGGTATCGCCCGGCTTGGAGTCCGGGTGCCACTCCCGGGCAAGTTTGCGATACGCCTTCTTGATGGCCGCAGCGTCCGCGTCCTGCGGCACACCGAGGATCGCGTAGAAGTCCTTGTCGAACCAGTCCTGACTAGCCATCTCTGCCTCTTCTCCTAAGTCAAACGTGCCCCACGGATGGCGCGCGGTGTTGCCGGACTTTCACTGACAACACCGCGCTCACCTCACTCCGAAGGGTCAGCGACTGCTACTCGCGCTGGGCGGACCAACCGCTCACCCACCCGGAAGCCGGGCTGGATGACCTGCACGATCGTCGTCTCCGTCGCGCCGTCGGGCAGCTCCGCGTCGGGCAGGTGCATGAGCGCCTCGTGCACGGCAGGGTCGAAGGCTTCGCCTACCCCGCCGAACAGCTCGGCTCCCAGGCGGTTCAACGTCGACTGCAACTTGTCCACGATAGCCACCATGGGACCGTCGACCAGATCACCGTGCTCTCGAGCGGAGTGGATGTCGTCGAGCACCGGAAGCATGGCCTCCAAGGCGCCTCCGACGGCCACGTCGCGATCTTTGGCACGGTCACGGTCGACGCGTCGGCGGTAGTTGACGAACTCGGCCTGCAACCTGCGCAGATCCTCCAACCGGTCCGCTGCGGCTTGGGCGTCGGAGGACGGAGTATCCGCATCGGCGGCTTCCTCGACCGGCGCACCACTCATGTCCGCCGCGTCGTCAGCCACCCAGTCGCCCAGGTCCGCAGAGTCGACGTCATCGCTGCTCACGTCATCGACGACACCGTCGCCGATCGGATCCTCCGAGACCGCGTCGCTCTGCTCGGCGGCCTGCTCGGCCGCGCGGGCGTCCCGGACGGCTCCGGTCTGCGGGTCCACCTTGCGCTTGTCACGGATGACCGGCCCGGTGGGCTCGCCCTCCTCGGGGCGAGCCGCACCGTCGCGCTGGGTCACTTGGTCTCCTCATCGTCGTCGACGACCTCGGCGTCGACGACATCCTCATCGGTCGAATCCTGCGGCTGGTCCGCGCCTTCGGTGCCAGCACCGGCGGCTTCAGCCTCGGCCTGCGCGGCCATCATGGCCGAGCCCATGCCCTGGCTGGCGGTCGACAACGCGTCGGTCTTGGCCTTGATGTCGTCCACCGACGCCTCGGACTCCGGCTTGATGGCCTCCTTGAGGTCCGTCAGCGCAGTGTCGACGGGCTCGCGGGACTCCGCCGGGACCTTGTCGCCGCTCTCGGACAGGAACTGCTCCGTGGAGTAGACCATCTGCTCCGCGGTGTTGCGGGCCTCGGTCATCTCGCGGTGAGCCTTGTCCTCTTCGGCGTGCTGCTCGGCATCGCGGATCATCCGCTCGATCTCGTCCTTCGGCAGCGCGGAGCCTCCGGAGATCGTCATCGACTGCTCCTTGCCCGTGCCGCGGTCCTTCGCGGACACGTGCACGATGCCGTTGGCGTCGATGTCGAAGGTGACCTCGATCTTCGGCACGCCACGGGGGGCCGGGGGCAGGCCGGTGAGCTCGAAGTTGCCCAGCGGCTGGTTCTGGCCCCACATCTGGCGCTCGCCCTGGGCGACCTTGATCTCCACCGAGGGCTGGTTGTCGTCGGCGGTGGTGAAGATCTCCGAGCGCTTCGTCGGGATCGTGGTGTTGCGCTCGATGAGGTTGGTCATCACGCCGCCCTTGGTCTCGATGCCGAGGGAGAGCGGAGTGACGTCGAGGAGCAGGACGTCCTTGACCTCGCCCTTGAGCACGCCGGCCTGCAGGGCCGCGCCGATGGCGACGACCTCGTCGGGGTTGACGCCCTTGTTGGGCTCCTTGCCGCCGAGCAGGTCCTTGACGACCTCGGAGACGGCCGGCATGCGGGTGGAGCCGCCGACGAGGACCACGTGGTCGATCTTGTCCACGGCCACGCCGCCGTCCTTGAGCACGGCCTGGAAGGGCTTCTTGGTGCGCTCGAGCAGCGAGGCGGTCATCCGCTGGAAGTCCGAGCGGGTGAGGCGCTCCTCGAAGTGCAGCGGGCCCGACTCGCCGTGGGTGATGTAGGGCAGGTGGATCGTGGTCTCGCTGGAGGACGACAGCTCGATCTTCGCCTTCTCGGCGGCCTCCTGGAGGCGCTGCTTGGCGATCTTGTCGGCCGCGAGGTCGACGCCGTTGTTGTCCTTGAACTTCTTGACCATCCACTCGACGACCGCGTTGTCCCAGTCGTCACCACCGAGCAGGTTGTCGCCGGAGGTCGCCTTGACCTCCACGACGCCCTCGCCGATCTCGAGCAGGGAGACGTCGAACGTGCCGCCACCGAGGTCGAAGACGAGGATCGTCTGGTCGTCGCCCTTGTCGAGGCCGTAGGCCAGCGCGGCCGCGGTGGGCTCGTTGACGATGCGGCTGACGTTGAGGCCCGCGATCTCCCCGGCCTCCTTGGTGGCCTGGCGCTGGGCGTCGGAGAAGTACGCCGGCACGGTGATGACCGCGTCGGTGACCGTCTCACCGAGGTAGGCCTCGGCGTCGCGCTTGAGCTTCTGCAGCACGAAGGCGCTGATCTGCTGGGGGTTGAAGGACTTGTCGTCGACCTTCTGGCTCCAGTCGGTGCCCATGTGGCGCTTCACGGAACGGATGGTGCGGTCGACGTTGGTGACGGCCTGGCGCTTGGCCACCTCACCGACGAGGACCTCGCCGGACTTGGCGAACGCGACCACCGAGGGGGTCGTGCGCGCGCCCTCGGCGTTCGCGATGACGGTGGGCTCGCCGCCCTCGAGGACGGCGACGACGCTGTTGGTGGTACCGAGGTCGATTCCTACGGCACGGGCCATGGTGTTCCTCCTGAGTGCTGCTGGACGAGAAGTGGGGGTGCGAGCCGGTCGAGGACGGCCGGCCCGCGGTCGTGCGCCGGACGCCGGCGCGATGCCGTCAGTCTGGCAGACAACTTGAGCGGACTCAACTCAACTTCGCTCAGTCGGCACAACGAGCACCCCCGCCCGCTTGTTCCCGGCGCCCGCGGACGCCGGACGTGACCTGGCTCATGGGGTCGCGGGCGGGTCCTCCAGCCGGGCCAGCACCGCGGCCGCCAGGCGGTCGGCCGAGCCCGCCGCGTGGTCGAGGAACAGCGACGGCTCGACGAGCTCCAGCTCCAGGACGAGCGGCCCCTCCTCGCCGGCGAGCAGGTCCACCCG
>JBASAN010000511.1:0-4015 GCA_049650625.1 Ornithinimicrobium sp. | reverse complement strand
CACGAACATGGGCTACACCCTCGCCGCTGCGCACACGGATGAGCCGGACTTCAGCAAGCGGTTCCGGGAGCGGATCGCTCCAGTGCCAGCGTCGTGCATCGGTGGGACCATAGGGATTGGCGGCGCGCTCCTCGGCAAGGCGCCCGAGAGCGGCGTAGAACCGTCTCAACTTGTCGTTGCTGAGTCCTTCGATCCAGGCATCCCAAATGTCCAGGTCGGTGCGGTCGTTGACGTCGATGTACTCCTCGGGCTCGTCGTCGTAGAGGTCGACCTCTTCTTGGATGCCGCGCACCCGCTCAAGTACCTCGGCGAGCTCGTTTCGTCCGAACTCGATGGCGGTGACGGAGTCGAGGAAGTCCTGTGCCCGACCCCCGCTGCGTTCCTGGAGCCAGCCGGTCACCTCAGCCTCGCCATCGGTGATCGTTCGAAGCGAGAGCACATCGGTCGGATCAAGCGCGGCTCTGACCTGGCTCACCGAGCGAATAAGGAGGCGCGATTGAGCGAAGGTGCGTCCGCCGGCCACAGGTGTGATCGGCTGTGTCTCGAACGCGCTCAGAACCGCGTCGCGAACCGGTAGGTATCGCTGCTTCAGTGTGTCGCCATCGTTGGGAAGGGCCTCCAAGAGTCCGTCCGTGATGAGACCGGCCTCTCGCATGAGCGGCAGCTCGGATGCGACGACCTCGGCTATCCCCTCGACAAGTGCCCCATTGCCCGCGTCATCCCGCACGCCGTCGCGGGCAACCGTGGAGGCGAAAGGCGCATGGATGTGAAACTGCAGCCCCGATACTTCGCTCACGGCCGGAAAGTAGATGAAGACTTGGCCTTCGATCGGCCGGATCGTCCGCTTGATCGTCTCGCCCTTCGTGAGGGCGAACGCCACGGCCACCTGATGCGCCGTCCCGTCGACTCTCACATCGCCGGCGATTCGGTACCAGTAGCTGGGTTCTTCGCCGCTATGGACGCTCTCGATGGAGATGACCTTCGCGGATCCGCTGATGTCCTTGCGCTCAATGAGGCGCTCATCTCCGTCAGGAAAGGAGCACGAGATCATGGTGATGTGGTTGAGAAAGAGCAGCGTCGACTGCGAGATCTCGCGCAGCGCGCGCTCGACCTGTTCGCATGCCAGCTGTGTCGGCTTGTCTGGGCGGTCGAAGGGGAACCAGAACGTCGTGCGGCCGGGCTGCCGCTCCTGATCGACCGGCGTGGGGACGAACAGGTCAACGATGGCGAATGAGTTGTTGCCGGAGTGGATCACCGGGCGTTGTGTGTAGGCGAAGACGGCCTTGAAGCCGACTCCGAACTTTCCGATCGCGACAGCGTCGTCGGCCTTGGTTGACTGGCCAATGCTGGTGATGGACGCGATGTCCTCGAGGTCGAACATCCGCGGGCCGTTGTGTTCGACCCGCAGCCCGTCGCTTCGGAGGTCGAAGATGACCTCACGGGCTCCGGCGTCCTCCGCGTTCTGAAGTAGTTCGTAGATGAAGTGAGCGTTGTCCGGATAGAGGTCGGCGAGCAGTTGGCGGAATCCCGTCTCCATTCCGTTCTCGCGAAGGCCGTCGACAGCTCGCCGACGCATGGCTGTGAGATCGGCGAATGCCGTCATGGCGACGTCACCTCGATCACGACATCGGCGAGGTGCGTGGCCTTCAGGTCCGCGCGGCCACGAGCCGCACGTTGCTCATCGAGGAGCTTGTCGTAGGACCTCTCGGCGGCGCGTAGTTCGCCCAAGCGCATCGTCGCGATGTCGGCGTGAGTAGCGGTGTCGATGCGTCGCTGAATCTCAGAGAGTCGGCGCTCCTTCTGAGAGGACAGAGCCGCGATTCGACGCTCGATGGCCTTTCCGTGGCGATGCTGATGGTCGCTGCGGGCCTCGCCCCAGAGCTCAGTGTGGCGACGATCTAGTGCCGCAATTGCGTCGTCGCGAAGCGAAAAGCCGTCTCCCGCGTCGACTGCCTGTGAGATCAGTGTTGGCGCGTGCTGCTCGACTTCTGCGGACTCTGCGACGAAGCGCAGTGTGAGTGCGTCGCGAACCCCGAGTCTCGTCCACGAATGAACGCCGACCGCGTACTGCCCGGCGGGGACTATGTCAGTGGCGACTCGGGCCGTGGCTGTCACTACGCCGCTAGGCACGGCGGCCACCGCCGCCAATCGCGTGAGCGGATGTGTCGGGCCCAACAACTCGATGTCGTCCGAGTCCTGTGCCAACGTCGGATCGGTCGTGAGGTTGAGAACGACCTTGTGCCGGCGCAGGTGGCGCTTGAGTCGGACAGCAGTGATGCCATGGCGTTCCAAGTCGGCTAGGAGTGAGGCGGCGGCTTCACCGGCCAGCGGAATTCTCGCCACGCGTCCTGGCCGTAACGCGATTGCTCGGCCGGGCTGCGCGGATTCGAAGTAGCGACGTACCAGGCTGGCGATCTTCTCCTCGTCGAGCCACTCACTGGAGGCTTCCGCGACGTCGTCATCGAATGACTTGCCGGCGTACCCGAGGAGGTCGGCCTGTTGATCCTCCAAGCGCTGCTCTTCCTCGACTCGTGCGATCTGGTTGTCAGCGATCTGTCGCAAGGCGGCGCTGCGCTCCTCGCGGGTCATGCGCAGGCTCATGGCGATGTCCACGACAGCTTCGGTGATCTCGCCCAGTATCTGCTCACTGCCTCCGAGGGCGTGGTTGAAGACGCCAACACGGGAAAAGCATCGGTCGTAGATCTCTGCCTCGATCGTCCCGCGGGTCAACAGGTTGATGATGGCCACGGTTTCTGACTTCTGACCGCGCCGGTCGATGCGTCCGATCCGCTGTTCTATCCGCATGGGGTTCCACGGGATGTCGTAGTTCACCAAGGTATCGCAGAATTGGTAGTCGAGTCCCTCGGTGCCGATCTCGGAGCACAGCAAGACGTCGTAGGCATCGGGGTCTGTTCGGTCCAGCTTGAAGCGACGACGGACGTCCAGGCGCGCGTGGTCAGCAACACCGCCGTGCATCACTCCAACACGCACATCCCACTCACGGACGCGGTCTTGCAGATACGCGATGGTGTGCCGGAACGTGCTGAAGACGAGCACCTTGTTGTTAACGTCCGGGCTCCTGCCTTCCACAATCTGACGTAGAAGGTCGACCTTCGGATCAGGAGCGTCGATGAGGTTCGCGGCGAGGGCGTGGAGTTCGCGAATCTGCGTCCGAAATGCCTCTATCTCGTCTGGGGCCAGGGTCACCTCGTCGTCTTCACCTGAGGTTTCCTCACCACTCAGCCGGTTCTCAAGGACGTCCTTGACCAGCGGGGCCAGCCCCGTCACGGAACTGGCAGCCTGACGCAGCAACGTCGAGAGCAGGAACTTCATCGAGATACCTGGCGTCTTGGCTTCTGCGATCCTCGCACCAAGTTCGATGGTGGCGTCATACACCGCCTGTTGCGCCGGTGTGAAGTCGACCTCCGGTGCGCTCGGCTTGCGGACCGTGAACCTGTCTATGTCCCGTCGACGGGTCCTTGTGACGATCTCGGAGAATGTATTGAGGGACTCGACGAGCCGTACAACTCGAACACGGTCGTGATCGTCGGTTGTGGTCTTCGCCAGGATTTCATGGAGTTCGTCAGCGCGCGGGTCCACCTCCAGAACGTCACGTCCCCATCGCGTCGCCATTGCGTTGCCGACATGGGTCGCTACCTCGCTGGGCCAATCGTCGTGACCTCTGCGTGCAGACATTGCGGCCGTGTACAGATGCCCGTTGGGCTCAAGCATGACCTCAAAGTCGGCCGGTTCTGGAACGAGGTCGTCTCGGAGGAGATTGACCAACGTGAACAGGTCGCGGCTCTTGAGCTGGATCGGTGTCGCAGAGAGCATCACGACTGCCTCGGATGCAGTGACGAGTCGCTGAACGTTCTGGTACGCCTTCGTCTCAGGGTTACGGATGTGGTGCGCCTCATCGACGACAAGCAGGTCGAAGTGAACGTCGTCGATAAGGTCGTCAAGTCCCAACTGTCGTTTCCGGCCCTTCGATGCCCCGGTCAGGAGAGTCTCGTCC
>JBASAN010000510.1:0-1528 GCA_049650625.1 Ornithinimicrobium sp. | reverse complement strand
CCGGCCGAGCGCGCCTCCTTGGCTATCGGCCCCAACGTCGCCGGTGGCGTGAAGACCGTGGCCGAGACCGGCGCCGGTATGCGCCCGGTCGAGCACCTGCGCGGCTGATCGCCCTCACACCACCGCGCCCACCGCGCGAAGGACCCCAGGTATCCCTGCTCAGCAGGGCACCTGGGGTCTTTGCTGTGCTCGACGGGCCGGTGAGTATGCCGGAGGCTCGCGGGGCACAGCGTGGCGTCACGGTTAGTCGCCGGGGCGGACGACCACCTTCACGGAGGTGGGGTCGTCGTGGGCCGCCGTCATCGCGGCTTCGACCTCATCGAGCCCGAAGTGTCCCGTGACCATCGAGTCCAGGTCCACGCGCCCGGAGGCAGCCAGCTCGATCGCGGTGGGCCAGGTGTTGGCGTAGCGGAAGGCTCCCGTCAGCGTGAGCTCACGGCCCTGGACGTGCGACAGGGGGAGCTCCACCGTCTCTCCGCCCATGCCGACCAGGACCACAGCCCCGGCTCGAGCGACGACGGAGACGGCATCCCACGTCGCCCGCGCGTTCCCCGAGCACTCGAGCAGCACATCGGGCTCCACGCCGGCCTCGGCCAAGGATGTCTTGCTCACGTCGATGGTGTTCAGGCCGAGCTGCTCGGCGACCCCGAGCCGGTGGGCGTTGACGTCGGTCACGGTGACCGACTCGGCGCCGTAGGCCCGAGCCGCCTGGGCCGCGATCAAGCCGATGGGTCCCGCGCCGGTCACCAGCACGGAGCGTCCGGGGCCCACGCCCGCCCGTTGGCAGGCCCAGACTCCGACGGACAGCGGCTCGATCAGCCCCGCCGCGTCGTCGGTGAGATGGTCCGGAATGGGGTACACGAACGAGGCGGGCATGACCACGTACTCGGCGAACGCACCGTCGTAGGGAGGGGTGGCGAAGAAGCGGACGTCGGGGCACAGGTTGTATCGACCGGAGAGGCACTGCGGGCAGTTCCGGCACGGCACGCCGGGCTCGATCGAGACCCGTTGGCCCACCTGCAGGGAGGTCACGTCGTCACCGACGGCGGTGACGACCCCGCCCGCTTCGTGTCCGAGGATCAAGGGGGAGTCCACGACGAAGGGGCCGATGCGGCCCTGCTCGTAGTAGTGGATGTCGGAGCCGCACACCCCGACCGACCCGACCTTCACCAGGACCTCGTCGGCGAGAGGCACGGGGACGTCGCGCTCCTCGACGTCGACGTCTCGGACCGCCTTGAGGACACTGACTCTCATCTTCGCCATGGCCGCTGTTCTTCCCTTCGTCTCACTGGTGCGCCGAGGCTGTTCTGGCGCTCCCATGCGAGGCTAGGCCACCGGCGACTATTTGGCCTCGGGAGACGTCAGAGAGCCACGCCGAGGAAGATCCGCCGGGCCGGTCGGTCCTCCTCCGTCTGCTCCAGCAGGCAGGTCACCTCGAAGCCCGCCCCGCGGAGCGCCTCGCCCCACTCCTGCTCGGCGAACAGGCCGAAGTGGTGGCGCTCCGACTCCGTGGTCAACGTCCCGTCGG
>JBASAN010000509.1:0-9553 GCA_049650625.1 Ornithinimicrobium sp. | reverse complement strand
GTACGACAGTCCGTGGCCGAACGGGAAGAGCGCGCTCGGGTCGAGGGTGGAGATGCCTTCGCTGCGCGCACCCAGGGGGGCCGCGCGGTAGCCCGCCGGCTGACCCCCGGCCGTCCGAGGCACGCCGACGGGCAATCGGCCACTGGGCTCGGTCCGTCCGGAGAGCACCCCGGCGATGGCGCCCGCCCCCTCGACACCCGGGAAGAACACCTGCAGGATCGCCGCGCAACCGGGAGCCAGGTCGCCCAGGGCGTAGGGGCGGCCCGAGAGAACGACCAGCACGACGGGGGTCTTGGTCTCGAGCACCGCCAGGGCCAGCTCCTGTTGCAGCCCCGGCAGCCGCAAGTCCTCACGGTCGCAGCCTTCTCCGGAGGTGCCGCGACCGAAGAGGCCGGCCAGATCCCCGACCGTCAGGATGACGAGATCGCTGCGTTCCGCTAGCTCCACCGCTGCGGCGACGCGAGAGTCATCGTCGGAGTCGATGTCACAACCGGCGACGTACTCGCACTCGGAGCCACCGAACTCGGCGCGTATGCCGTCCAACACCGTGTCGATGTGGACCCCTAGATCGTCACCTTCGGACACCACATGGTTGGGGAAGGCATAGCAACCCATCATGGTCCGGGCCTCGTCCGCGCCCGGACCAATGACCCCGATCCGTTGCGGGGACTTCCCCATCGGGAGCACTCCGTCGTTCGCCAGCAAGACCACAGATCGCTCGGCGACCGTCCGCGCGATCTCGCGGTTGTGCGCGGAGTCCAGGTCGCGGTCGGCGTCCCCTGTCGGGGCCCATTCCGGGTCCAGCAAACCTAACCGGGCCTTCTGCAGCAGCACCCTGCGGACCGCCGTGTCGATGACTTCTTCGGCGATCGCACCCGAGCGCACCGCCTCCGGCAAGGTCGCGAAGGCTCCCGTCTCCGGGAGCTCGACGTCCATGCCCGCTGAGAGGGACAGCACCGCGGACTCGAGGCGGGAGCCGCTCACGTGGTGCATCTGCTCCAGAAACATCACGGCCCAGTAGTCAGAGACGACCGTGCCGGTGAATCCCCACTGTCCGCGCAGGAGATCGGTGAGCAGCGACCGGTCAGCGGCCGGGGGGACCCCGTCGATGTCGGCGTAGGAGTTCATCACCGAGGCCACCGCTCCGTCACGGACTGCCATCTCGAAGGGAGGCAACACCACATCGGCGAGCTCACGCTGGCCGATCGAGACGGGTGCGTGGTTGCGGGCACCCCGCGAGGCGGCATACCCCGCGAAGTGCTTGAGGGTGGCGTGCACTCCGGCCGACTGCAGACCGGTGACGTATGCGGTGCCCAGCGTCGCGACGAGGTGGGGATCCTCGCCCATCGTCTCCTCGACCCGGCCCCAACGGGGGTCGCGCACCACATCGAGCACCGGCGACAAGCCCTGATGGACGCCGACCGCAGACATGTCCTCACCGATGGCATGGGCCATCTGGTGCACGAGCTCGGGGTCGAAGGTCGCGCCCCAAGCCAGGGCCGTCGGATAGACCGTTGCGCCGAACGTGGTGAACCCGGTAAGGCACTCCTCGTGAGCGATGGCCGGCAGTCCGAAGCGGTTGGCTCCCATCACCCGACGCTGTCGGTCGATCAGCGCGGCCACACCCTGAGCAGCCTCCACCGGAGCGCTGCCGAAGATTCGCGTGAGGTGACCCAAGCCCCCGTCGATCGCGGCCTCGAACTCCACCCGGAGCGCCGACATCGCATCCTCCATCGGCGCGACCTCACCGGTTTCGTTGTGCTGCTCCCACACACTGCCGAGCTGCGCGACCTTCTCCTCCAGCGTCATCAGACCTAGCAGCGCCGATACTCGGTCCGCGGCGCTACGGGTCGTGTCCTGCCATGATCGGTGCTCGAGCTCAGGGTTCACGAGTCTCCTTGTGTGGACGTCGGCATGCGTCGCAAACCTATTTACGACTTACCGTGATACTAAAAACCTCGGCAGGGGCAGTCAAGAGGTCTAGTCTGGTCCGCGTGCGCAGCCCTTCCACACTGGAACTGACCCGGGGATCGAACCGTGCGATGCTGCATACTGCGGGAGCCGCGTTGCAATCTCTGGTGGTGGGCGGGCTCGACCTCGTCGTCGGGTATCCCCCGGGACCACAGCGAGCGGGTTTCCGCGGGGCGCTCCTCCTCCCCTGGCCGAATCGTCTGCGCGACGGATGCTACGAGTTCGACGGTGTCGAGTACCAAGCCCCCCTCAACGAGGTCCCACGACGCAATGCCCTGCACGGCCTCCTCGCGTGGACCGAGTTCTCGGTGCTCGAACGGACCCAGGGCACTGCTCAGCTGCACGCCACCGTGCCGGCGCAGCCCGCCTACCCGAGTCGCCTTGAGGTCGAGGTGCTGCTCGAACTCCTCGACGATGGACTGCGAACGACGGTCCGGGCCCTCAACGTGGGGGACCGAGCCGCACCCTACGGTGTGTCGACCCATCCCTACCTCCGTTGTAGCACCGGAATGGTGGACGACTGGACTCTGCAGGTCGCCGCGGACGAAGTAGTGGAGGTAGACGAACGGATGCTGCCCACGGGTCGGCTGCTGGATGCTCGTCAGATCGGCCTGGACTTCCGTCAACCGACGTCTCTGCGCGACGTGCAGCTCGACCACTGCTTCCGAAGGGCTGGAGACAGCCAGAACGCCTGGGCGGAGCTGCGTGCGTCTAACGGCGTCGGGGTGCGCATCACGGCACCGGGGACCTGGGCGCAGTGGTGGCAAGTTTTCACCTCCGACACCACCCCGGGGACCCTGCGCCGCGCGGCGGTGGCGCTCGAGCCGATGACCTGCCCACCGGACGCCTTCAACACCGACGAGGCCTTCGTGCTGGGGCCAGGGGCGCACCACGAGGTGAGCTGGACGATCACCGCCGTCTAGGCCGTATCAGCCCTTGACGGCTCCCGACGTTATGCCGCCGACGATCTGCTTGCCGAAGATCGCGGTCACCACGATCAACGGCACCGTCGCGATCACCGTGCCCGCGAGGATGACGGCGATGTTGGGGGTGTATCCGGCTCCGATGCCGGCCACGGCGACCTGGATCGTCGGATTGTTGCGGACCGCGATGAAGGGCCAGAGGAAGTCGTTCCACGACGCCATGAACGACAGGATCCCCAGCACGGCCATGCCAGGACGGCAGAGCGGGAAGACGATCGAGAACAGCGTGCGGGTCATGCTCGCTCCGTCCACACGAGCCGCCTCGATCAGTTCGTCAGGCAGACCCTGGGTGATGAACTGGCGCATGAAGAAGACCCCGAAGGCGGTCACAGCCGCCGGGAGGATGACCGAGGCCAGGTTGTTGACCAACCCCAGATTGGCCATCACCACGTACAGCGGCACGATGCCGAGGGTGGGCGGGATGGTCAAGGTGGCGATGGTGACCCCGAACAGCGCCCCCCTCCCCCGGAAGCTCAGCTTGGCGAAGGCGAAGCCGGCCATCGTGCAGAAGAAGACGGTGGAAGCGGTGACGACGCCGGAGACCACCAGGGAGCGTCCCAACGCTTCGAAGAGATCGGCCTGGTTCAGCGCTAGTCCGATATTGGTGAAAAGGGCGGGTCCCGGCAGCAGCGGGGGGTCACCGTCGTACAAGTCCGACGGGGTGTGCGAGGCGGCCACCAAGGAGTAGTAGAAGGGAAAGAAGAACAGCAGCGCCGTGACCGTCAGCACCACGTAGCTGAACACACCGGCTTGGTCTCCACGGCGCAGTCGCCGCCGGGCGGTCCCCCCTGGCGCGACGCTCGGCTGCGTTGGGGCATCAGGTGTCGTCGTCATGGGGTGCCTCCGGTCTCGGCGCGCACGGGTCGGTCGCGGGTCTTGAGTCTCACCAGTCCGGCGTTCAGCAGCACCAAGAGGATGACCAGCACCAGGAGCACCATGGCGATCGCCGAGGCCCGCCCGAGGCGTCCGATTTCGAACGCCATCTCGTACATGTACATCGCCACAACCTGGTACTGCCCGAGGGCCCCGCCGCCGGCGCCGCCACCGAACAGGAACGGCTCGGTGAACAGCTGAGTGGCTCCGATGGTCGACAGCACGACGGTGAACAGGATGGTGGGGCGCAGCCCTGGCAGCGTGACGTGGACGAACTGACGCCAGCGGCTGGCCCCATCGATGGCTGCCGCTTCGTAGAGGTCCTTGGATATCGACTGCATGCCGGCCAGGTAGATCAACGCGTTGTAGCCGGCCCAGTGCCAGGTGACGATCACGGCGATGGCGAACTGTGCAGTCCATTTGCCATTGGTCCACGAGATCGGGTCCAAGCCGAATAGACCGATGAGCACGTTGGCCAGTCCGCCGGAACTATTGGAGAAGATCGACGCGAAGACCAAGGTGGCGGCTACCAACGAGGTCGCGTACGGAATGATCATAGAGACCCGGAAGAAGTTGCGGACGCGCATGTTGTAGCTGAGCAACTGGGCCAGCATCAGTGCGATGCAGAGTTGAGGGACGGTCGAGAGCAGACCCAGGGTCAGAGTGTTGGTCAGGGAGTTGTAGAACGCATCGTTACTGAACAACCACACGTAGTTGTCCAGCCCGATGTACTCCGGCGTTCCGCCCGCGAGGCGGTACTCATGGAAGCTGAGCCAGAGCGTGAAGACCAGGGGGAACAGGCCGAAGGCACCGAACAACAGGAAAAACGGAGAAATGTAGGCATAGGGCGCCAAGCGCTCGCCCAGCGACTGGCGAAGGCGTGGCTTCTCGCCCGGCCCAGGGCCGACACCGGGAGTGTCGCGGGTTGGGGCACCGACCGCCATACTGTGGCTCGCTTTCTCTGGGTTCAACGACGGACCACGCGACTGTCGGGTCCAGGCCGAGCAGACGTCATCCGGTGCTCCTGAACTGGTGGAGCACCGGATGGCCCGCCGATCAGCCAGCCTCGTTCTCGATCGTCTTCACCGCCGTCTCCCACGCCTTGTCCGGCGAGACATCGTTACTGCGCACCGAGACCAACGCTTCGACGAGGGCGGCATCGATGACTCCGTCGTCCACACCCAGCGGCTGGTCCGGCGCCGAGGCGTAGGAGGCGCTGAAGATTTCACCGATCGGTGCTCCACTGAAGTACTCGTCGGTAACGTCGCTTGCCTGCTCAACCGACTCGGTGGCGGACGGGAAGGACAGTCCCTGGTCGAACAGTTCGCTCTGCGACTCCGGGCTGGTGAGGTAGGCCGCCAGCTTGATCGCCGCCGGTGCGTTCTTGCTCGCCCGCGGGACCGATAGGTAGGAGCCACCCCAGTTGCCCCCCATCTCCTGCGGCAGCGGTAGCGCCGACCAGTTGCCCGAGTTCTCGTCGCCGGCCTGCTGTTTGATGTACCCGAGCATCCATGCCGGGCAAGCCAGCGTGGCGAAGGCACCCGTGCTCATCGCGGTGTTCCATTCCTGAGAGAACTGTTCGAACTCCCCGGTCAGTCCTTGCTCAGCAGCGTTGGCCGTCCGCATGAACGCCGGCTTCACCGTGTCGTTCGTATCCCACGTCGGCTCGCCCTCCTCGTCGTAGTTGCGCACCGGTTCGACGGAGGTGAGCAGCCGGTAGTAGCCGGAGACCGTGTCCATCCACGGATCTCCCGTCGCGTCCAGGTACTGCTGGCCGAGGCTCTCGTAGCTGTCCCAGTCGGTGATCTCCTCCGACAACGCCTCGGGCGTCGAGGGAAGACCGGCATCCTCGAGCTTGTCGCTGCGGAAGCAGATCGCCATCGGCCCGGCATCGGTGCCAAAACCCAAGACTGCGTCGTCCTCAGTGGTGATGGCACCGTTCTTCGAGTCGGGGTAGTCCTCGATGTGGTCGGACTCGGCGCTCTGCCGTAGATCGATCCACTTGTCCTGCTGCTGCTCGGTCACCAGCGCAGCCCGGCTGATCTCGATGGGCTGGATGTCGGCCAGACCTGATCCCGCGTTGAGCTTGGTGCCCAAGGCGGTCCAGTAGTCGTTCTCGTCCTGGGTTTCCTTGAACTCGATGGTGACGTTGGGGTTCTCTTCCATGTAGGCATCGAGCAACCCGGCCTTGTTGTAGTTGTCGAAGATTCCTCCGAAGGAATCGACCGTGACGGTCACGGGCTCGTCATCGGGGGCCGCGACTGGAGTTTGCTCCGAGTCTGAGCTGGATGAGCCGCCGGAGCAGGCGCTCAGCACCAACGCCCCCGTCGCGGCGATGGCAAGAACTCTGCCTGCGGGCCTGGGCTTTCGTGAGTTGGACAACAGAACCTCCTGGGACTCCCGGGGAGGGGAGAGTTGAATCGACGTTGATTTCGCTCCTGCCGCTACGGCCCAACCGCTAGGCGGTGGTACGAGCATGTTCACGTTGCGCCACGCAACAAACCATTGTCAAGGATCGTGACCCAATCGTTACACCGCGCATCACCGATACATCGACCACGCCCGTGACACTCGTGCAACACCGCCGAGGAGTCCAGCAATGGACGATCGACAGGGATGTAGCGACAGCGCGAGCCTGCGTCGTGGTCTGCGCTTTCGGGGTGCTTCTCCCGCTGATTCTGGCGGTCACGCGACCTGCCAGATCCCGCGTGGGCTAGCGTTCCCGAAGTGACGTTGAATCATGTGAGACGAGGAAGAGGCAGCCCACTGCTGCTCGTGCACGGCCTCGGCGCTGGGTGGAGGTCCTGGTCCCCGATACTGGACCAACTGTCCGAGCGCCGCGAGGTCATCGCCGTCGACCTGCCGGGCTTCGGGGAAACGCCCCCGTTGACCGGCGAGGTCTCGATCGCCAGTCTGACCGACTCCGTCGCAGAGTTCATCCGCGAGCAGGGCCTGGAGGGGGTGTCCACCGCGGGCCAGTCGATGGGTGGGCGGATGGTGCTCGAACTCGCGCGGCGGGGTGTCGGCGGCGACACCGTGGCGTTGGACCCTGGCGGTTTCTGGAGCGACCGCGATCTCGTCATCTTCGGTGCCACACTGCGGCCCTCGATCGCTCTGGTCCGAGCGCTGCGGGGCACGCTCCCGACACTGCTAGGCAGCTCTGTGGGAAGGACCCTGCTGCTGGCGCAGTTGTCGGCACGCCCTTGGGCGCTGTCGTGCGAGACCGTGCTGCCCGACGTTCGCGGGCTGGCCGACTCTCCCGCCACCGGAGCTGCCATGGACGCTCTGACCAAAGGACCAAAGCAGCAGGGGGCCCCGGCTGGGACAGTGCCCGGCCGAGTCACGATCGGGTGGGGTCGTCGTGACCTGGTCACCCTGCCGAGCCAGGCCGCCCGCGCGATGGAGCTGTTCCCCGACGCGGCGCTGCACTGGTTCGAGCGGTGCGGTCATTTCCCCCAGTGGGATGCGCCGCGCGAAGCGACGCACCTGATTCTCGACCATACCGACTGAGAGCGTTCCCGGTCATCGTGAGGTACGGCGATACGGTGGTTGGGTGATCAACGCAGCCCCACGGGTGGGCGAAGATTGTTGTTGTGTTTGATCCGCGGGAGGGAGTCGGCGCCGGAGGCGAGATCTGCACGGGTGCCGACCGGAGGAGGGTCCCCCACGCTTTCGAGCCGGTGCTTGCCGCTTGCGTGATCGGCATCTCGGACGTGGAAGCTTCGGCTTCGACGTATCTCTACGGCTCCGTCGCGACCGGGATGGCGCGCATGGGAACCTCGGACGTCGATGTTCTGGCCGTAGGCCTATCACCTCACTCCGCAAGCGTGATCCAGCGCACGTTGAGCGGACGATACACGTCAGTGTGTCGTGGCGTTGAGATCACGGTTGGGGGGCAGCAGGATTTCCTCGGCGACGACGATCCGGCCTATGGCGGCTTGGTTTTCCTCCGCCACTACTGCGTTCACCTCTCTGGGCCTGAGCTCCACCCGGACATAGAGCCGTTCCCTGCTGACGCGCGGGCAGCACGCGGGTTCAACGGCGACATCCGGTCTGCCCGTGATGCATGGATGAGCGCGCTCACGAACGGGACCGCGACGGGCGACCTCGAGGCCGGGGTGCTAGGGCGACGGGTGGGGCGCAAGACGCTGCTAGCGGTCGCTGGTCTGGTCAGTGTTCACGACGTCACCTGGACCACGGACCGGGGTCTGGCTGCGAAGCGTTGGGGGGAGGTTCGACCCGCCCAGATGGAAGATCTGAGGCAACTGCTCAGTTGGAGCAACGGCAGGACCACTGCCGATACCGGTCAACTGAACGCTGCGCTGGCCCCAGGAGGCATCGTCGACCAGGTCGTCGGCGACTTCCGCGACATGATTGGACTGTGGCCGTGACGGCACACATCCCGACCGGCCTCCCCGCGAGCCGCTCCCCCAGCGTTGACGGGACCGTCTCGTCACCGCTTCCCGGAAGCCGCGCAGGCCAGTACCCATGGGCTAGTCGAAGGTCAGGTCGGGGTGAGAGATGGGCCAGTACTTCATCCGCAAGAGGGCTGCGACGTAGTGCTCACTCATCTGCCAGGATCGCCGATCCCCCTGGCTCGGAAGGAGCGTCTCGCTGCGGCGCACGTATGAGGAGCTGTACCGGAACAGCGGTGTCGTCCTCCAGACTGCTGACTCCGCAGGCAACGTAGGCGTCACACGTCGATAACCGCGGCGATGAAGGTGGGCCAGCACTCGGCACACGTAGATCGCCGCGAGGTCACTGGTCAACGTCCACGACGTCGCGGTAGCGCCCATGGTGAAGGCGAAGTTCGGCACGCCGGAGAGCATGACCCCGCGAAACGCGATGGCCTCACCAGGGTCGATGGTGCGACCGTCGACTCGCAGCGTCATGCCGCCGAGCATCAGCACGTCAAACCCGGTCGCGGTGATGAGGACGTCGGCCTCGATGATGTGCCCGTTGGACAGTTGCAGCCCCTGCGGGAGGACCCGCTCGATGGTGGACGTGACGATTCTGGCCCGGCCAGCAGAGATGGTCTTGAACAAGTCGCCGTCGGGGGTGACGCACAGACGCTGGTCCCACGGGTTGTAAGGGGGTTGGAACGAGGCAGCCACGTCATACCCGGGCGGCAGGCGATCTTGCGCCGCGAGTCGCAGCGTTCGTTTGAGCCGTTCGGGCCAGAACTGGCTCGCTATGGCGGTGAACTGGGCCTTGGCGATGTATTTGGTTCGCATCACCCGCGGGATCCAGTGCGACGGCATACGACCTTTCAGCCAGGAAGCGTGGGCATCGACGGAGTCCGGGGCTGCGACGTAGGTGGGGGTGCGTTGCACCTGGGTGAGGCTGGCGGCGTGGCGGGCCAACTCGGGCACGAGGGTGACCGTGGTGGCGCCGCTACCGATGATGGCAACGTGTTTACCGGTCACGTCGAAGCCTTCGGGCCAGTGCTGGGGGTGGATGAGCGTTCCGGCGAAGTTCTTCACCCCGGCCAGGTCCGGGGAGTGGCCGCGGTCGTAGCGGTAGTACCCGGTGTTGGAATACAAGAAGGCGCACGTCATCTGGATCGAGGTGGTGCTGGTGTCCTCGGTGCCGTCGACTCTTGTGACTTCGATGTCGAGGGTCCACCGGGCCTCGGCCGTGGACCATTGCGCCTGCACGACACGGTGGTGATAGCGAATTCGCTCGATCACCCCATACTCGCGAGCGCTCTCGCGCAGGTACCGCAG
>JBASAN010000508.1:0-3446 GCA_049650625.1 Ornithinimicrobium sp. | reverse complement strand
GGACTCGTCCTTCGGCTACAAATCTCCTGAGGAGGAGCGTGCGTTCGCCGAGCAGGTGGCCGAGGAGGGCGCACAACGCCTACGGTCGCTGCACCCCGATCTGACCGTCACCGCTGTGGGCTCCCGGAGCCGCGCCACCGTGGCGCTCGACCAGTCCTCGATCATGGCCTCGCTCATCGTGGTCGGTAGCCACGGGCGCGGACGGGTCGGCGCCCTGATGCTTGGCGCGACCGCATACGCCGTCGGTGGTCACGCTCGCTGCCCCGTGATCGTGGTCCGCTCCGAGGACGCTCCCCTCCCAGGGCCTGACCACCCCATCGTGGTTGGCGCCGATGGGTCGGATGGTTCGGAACGCGCGATGGAAGCAGCCGCCGTCCTCGCGGCGCAATGGAAAGCCCGCCTGGTCGTGGTGACGTCGTGGACGCCGCCGCCGCCGGACCCGTGGAACCGACCGCCGTTGAACTACCCCTCGACCGCTGCGTGCCTGGAGGACCTCCTCAGCCGGGCCACCGCTCTCAACCGGGCCGCCGTGGCCAGGGTTCGCGCCGCGCACGAAGGCTTGTCCGTGGAGGAACACGTCGTCGAAGCCCGTCCGGAGGATGCCGTCCTCACGGCAGCGGCCGACACCTCCGTCATCGTGTTGGGCTCACGAGGCCACAGCAAGCTCGCCGGTGTCCTGCTCGGGTCGACCGCGCGATCAGTGCTGCACCAGACCAAGAAACCGGTCATGATCGTTCACTGATCTGTTGAGCACAGCCCCCGCACTGTTCGCGTGCGGGTACTCACTCGAAGGAAGGCACCCTCATGAACGCAACACAGCACACCCGCCCGGTTGTCGTGGGCTACGACGGATCCCCGGCCTCGGAGGCTGCCCTGGCGTGGGCAGCCAAGGCAGCCGACCATCAAGGTCGTGGCTTGACGGTGCTCCACGCCGGTGAGCGGATCACCTACACCCAGGACGCCGGCAGCGGCTTGTGGGACAAGAAGGACGCGATCGCCGAGGCCGAGGAGGTCGCGCAGCACGGCGCGGACACCGTGGCCGAGACGTATCCCGACCTGCCGGTGCAGACCGTGGGCTCTCTCTTCAGCGCCAAGGTCGCCCTCGGTGAGCTGTCCACTCACGCGGCGATGATGGTGCTGGGCAGCCAGGGCCGGGGCCGCATCGGCACCGCACTACTGGGCTCCACGGCCTACGCTATCGCCGGATACTCGCGGTGCCCGGTCGTCATCGTGCGCGACGGCAACTCCGAGCTACCCGGCCCGGACCGCCCCGTCTTCGTGGGCATCAACGGCACCGGTGGCTCCAGCCGAGCCGTGCAGACCGCTGTCGAGGTGGCCCGTGAGTGGAACGCCCCGTTGGTGCTGGTCACCACGTGGGCACCGGCCCCTCCGGACCCGTGGAACCGCGGACCCGTCGGCTACAAGTCCTCCGACGCTGCCACCGCCGACTACCAGGCCAAGGCCGAGCAGGCCAACGCCGAGACTCTCGCAGAGGTCGGCGGGGCGAACGAGGACCTGCAGGTCGGTGGACGACTCATCCAAGCCCACCCGGTCGACGGTCTGGTCCAGGCGGCCGAAGGCGGCTTGCTGGTGCTGGGCACCCGCGGTCACGGCAGCCTGGCCGGCGCCATCCTCGGCTCGACCACCCTCGGGGTGCTGCACCAGACGACGTCCCCGGTGATGGTGGTCGACTGACCGTTCCACCGCCCCTCTCCTGACCGTTGTGCGCTCCGGTGCACCATGCCCCGGATTCCTTGGAGCGCACAACGGTCAGGAGGCAGGGGGTCAGCCGGTCGGCTCGATGAAGGCCGCGGTGTCGTAGTACGTGGCGAACCGCGACACGGCGTCACCGTCGAACGTCAGCAGGGACACGCCCGCGTAGTCGATGGCTCGTCCGGTGGCGAGGGTGCCGGTGGAGTGCCACTCCAGGATGCCCTCGTCGCCCTCTTCGGTCACGCGGTCGAAGGACGTCTCGATGTGCTCGAACTCGGCCAGGTACTGCTGCCAGAAGGTCGCAGGGTCGGCCACCTGGCCCGGTCCGTGTTTGCGTTCCGGGCGTCGCAGTTCGGCGCTCTCGGCGAACTGGGCGAGCAGCGCCTGCTCGTCGCCCTGCTCACACGCCTGTAGGGCATCGGCGAAACGTTGGGTGCGGTCGGTGTCGGACACAGAACTCCTTAGATCATGGAAGGAGTTTCACGGTAACCCCCGCCTCCGGATCACGCCCCGCAGGGGTGGACCGGGTATGGCGACCCACACGCATACCCGAAGACCGCAGCTGCAAGCCCGCCCCGGGTGAGAGCCTGGAGCTCTGAACATTCGACCGACCCAAGGAACCCACCGTGCTCGTCCGTGACGTCATGACCTCTCCCGCGCACCACCTGCGCAGCGGCACGTCCTTTGAGGAGGTCATCACCTTGTTGGTCGATGCGAAGATCTCCAGCGTGCCGATCGTCGATACCGAAGGCCAGGTGGTCGGGATCGTGACCGAGGCCGACGTGTTGCGTGCCGGCCTGCAGCCTGACAACCGGGCGACGCTCATCCCGCGCTCAGCCCCCGCATCACCGTGGCCCGAGACGGTTGACGAGGTCATGACGGCGACCCCCCAAACGGTCCGCCCCACCTCCGACGTGGCCGACGTCGCTCACCTCATGGGGGTGCGCGGCTGGAAGTCCGTTCCTGTGGTCGAGCACGACGCGCTCGTCGGGGTCGTGAGCCGCAGCGACATCCTGCGCACACTGCATACCTCCGACCGGCAGATCCTCAGCACGGTGACTGCGGCGCTGGCGGGGCTCGGCCACCCCGACTGGACCGTCCTGGTGTCGTTGGGGATCGTCAGCATCACCGGCCCCAGCGACCCACGCGACGAGGAGCTGGCTCGCACGGCGGCGACGGCCTCCCCCGGGGTGCGCCGCGTCATCGTCACGCCGCCCGCTGGCTGACTCCGTCCCGAAGAGCCTGACGGTGGGGACAGCCGGGGCTCAACCGTCGAGGAGGCCGCGGATGTCGTCGGCAGTGATGGACGCCGAGGTGAAGTCTCCGTCGTCGATCACGGTGGAGAACAGCGCCCGTTTGCGCTCCTGCAGCGCGACGACCTTGTCTTCGATGGTGTCTGCCGACACCATGCGGTAGACCATGACCGAGCGGCTCTGACCGATCCGGTGGGTGCGGTCGATGGCCTGGGACTCGGCGGCAGGGTTCCACCACGGGTCCAGCACGAAGACGTAGTCAGCCTCGGTCAGGGTCAGTCCGGACCCTCCCGCCTTCAGGCTGATCAGGAAGAGCGGGTCGCTGCCTTCGCGGAAGGCCCTGATCCGCTCCGGCCGGTTGCGGGTGCGCCCGTCGAGGTAGACGTATCCGATCCCGGCCTCCTCCAGCCGTTCGCGGACCACCTTCAGGAAGCCCGTGAACGAGCTGAATACCAACGCCCGATGACCCTCGGCCGCGAG
>JBASAN010000507.1:0-1866 GCA_049650625.1 Ornithinimicrobium sp. | reverse complement strand
CGTGGAGTCACCCACGATGACGTGCAGACGGCGGTCCTGCTCCGCGTCGGCGTGCGGCTCTTCGCGGGTGTTGATGATGGGCCGTGAGCGGGTAGTGGCTGAGCTCAGCCCGTCCCAGATGTGGTCGGCCCGCTGGCTGACTTGGTATGTCGCTCGGTCGCCCACGACGTGCAGTCGCCCTGCGCCGGTGACGATCTGTCGGGTGATGAGGAACGGGATCAACGTGTCGGTGATCCGACTGAGCTGACCTCGACGTTGGACCAGGTAGTTCTCATGGCAGCCGTAGGAGTTGCCCCGGGAGTCGACGTTGTTCTTCAGCACGTAGACCCGGGCCTGGATGCCTTCCTCGGCCATCCGCTGCTCGGCGTCGACGGCCAGGTCGTGCACGATGAGCTCGCCGGCCTTGTCCTGGGCGACCAGGTCGGTCAGCGTGTCGCACTCGGCGGTGGCGTACTCGGGGTGGGACCCGACGTCGAGATAGAGCCGCGAACCGTTGACGAGGAAGACGTTGCTGGAGCGTCCCCAGCTGACGACCTTGCGGAACAGGTAGCGCGCCACCTCGTCGGAGGAGAGCCGGCGGTCGCCGCTGAAGGCACACGTCACCCCGAACTCGGTCTCGATCCCGAAGATCCGGCGCTGCATGGAGCCAGCCTAAGTGTCGTCGTACGGCCCGGGCCTCAGCGACCCCGGCACCGTCGCTCCCGTGCTGCCTTGTGGGTCCGATGGCGCCTGATCAGGCAGCACCCGCCCCACCATGCAGCGCGCACCTCACCAAGGCCACAGCCAGCAGTCGAGCGAGACTGATGATTCAGGGGATGTCGGTCGCGGAGTCCTCGGGATTCAGCAGCCGCTCCAGCAGCGCACCCTCGAGTCGGCGGAAGGTGCGCCGAGGACGCCGACGGTCCAAGATGGCCACCTCGAGGTCGGTCGCTGTCAACGGCTCAGCATCCGAGGGTTCCTTGGCCTGTCGGAGCAGCTCCACACCCAGCTTCAGCACTTCGGCCAGCGTCATCGAGGCATCCCACCGCTGCTGCAGGCCCTCGCCGAGCACATCGCTTCCCCGGCCCATTGCCACGTAGCCCGGCTCGTCGCTGACGGAGCCGTCGTAGGTCAGCCTAAAGATCTGGTCGTGCTCGACGCTGGGACCCACCTGCGCCACGGCGATCTCGATCTCGTAGGGCTTGGCCTCCTGGGTGAACACCGTCCCCAAGGTCTGGGCGTAGGCGTTGGCCAACCCTCGGCCGGTGACGTCGGTGCGGTCGTAGGAGAAGCCGCGCAGGTCGGCATACCGGATCCCGGCCACCCGCAGGTTCTCGAACTCGTTGTACTTGCCGACCGCTGCGAAGCCGATCCGGTCGTAGATCTCGGAGATCTTGTGCAGGCTGCGTGAGGCGTTCTCCCCCACGAAGGCGATGCCCGTGTCGTAGGAGCACACGATGATGGGGCGGCCACGGGCGATGCCGTGCCGGGCGTAGTCGGCCCGGTCCTTCATCAGCTGCTCGGGCGAGACGTACATGCCGCCGAAGGTCATCGGGCCCCTCCCGGGTTGCCGCCGCGCGCGTCGACCACGGCGCGCACCACCGCTTCCAGCTCGTCGTCGGGCAGGAACGTCACCCCGTCCGCCGAGAGCACGGCCATCGTCGGCCAGATCCGTCGGCTGACGTCGGGCCCACCGGTCGCCGAGTCGTCGTCCGCGGCGTCGTAGAGCGCCTCCACCGCCACCGAGACCGCCTGAGCCTGCGACATCTGCGGGGTGTACAGCTTCTTCAGAGCTCCTCGGGCGAAGACCGAACCGGAGCCGATGCTGTGGTGCCCCTGCTCCTCGTAGCTGCCACCGGTCACGTCGTAGGAGAAGATCCGCCCCGT
>JBASAN010000506.1:0-3806 GCA_049650625.1 Ornithinimicrobium sp. | reverse complement strand
GGTATGACGAGTCACGCGCAGACGTTGGCCCGGTTGCTGACGGCCCTGGAGGAGATTGAGAGTCACGCAGAAGCCAACATCGAGCGCGCCCTGACGATCCAACGCAAGGTGCGATGGATGCGGGAGCAGCTCGACACCGGCATGCCCGTGTCCGACGTCGTCGAGGCAGAGACGTCGCCACGGGTCGTGGCCCTGATCACGACCAACAAAGAGGCTCTGGAGAGCGCGGGGGCGGAGCTGCGCGCATCGCTGGCGCTCGCCCTGCGCGAGGACGGGCTGACGCTGGCGGAGATCGCTGAGCTGTTCGGAGTCACTCGACAGCGGATCTCCGCGCTGCTGCGCCAGCGAGCCGCCTTGGAGGTGGGGTCGACCCCGGTGCACCAGGGACCAAGCTGAGCTCAGTCGCCGACTAGTGCCGCGAGCAGGTCCCGAAGATCTCCAACGTGTGCTCGACGTCGACAAAGCCGTGCTCGGCGGCAACGCGTTCGGCCCACTGCTCCACCGCGGGACCCTCGATCTCGACGGTGCGGCCGCACAGACGACAGACCAGATGATGGTGGTGACCGCTGCTGCAGGCCCGGTAGACCGACTCGCCGTCGTCGGTGCGCAGCACATCGACCTCGCCTTCGGCGGCCAACGTCGTGAGCGTCCGGTAGACGGTCGCCAGGCCCACGGACGATCCCGCTGCACGCATTCGGGCGTGGAGGTCCTGCGCCGAGGAGAAGTCCTGGGTAGCGGTCAGCTCCTCGGCCACGGCGGCCTGCTGACGGGTGGGCTTGCGGTTGGTGGTGCTCACTTCGCCACCTCCTCGGGGTGACTGTCGGCGGCGTGCTCGTCGTAGTGGCCCCCATGGGGAGCATGCCGGTGCCCGTCGTGGACGTAGTCGACGTGGTCACCGTGCGGCAGGGCTTCGTGGCCACACCCGGGTCCGTGCTCGTGATGGTGCTGCTCGGCGACGAAGTGTCGCCGAGCGAGCCACGGGTGGACGGCGGCCCGGCCCAGCGCCACCACCGCGAAGATCGCGATGGCGCACAGCACGATGGTGCCCCCGGAGGAGGTGTCGGCATAGAAGGAGACGACCACTCCACCGACCGCCGAGAGCAGCCCGAACACCACCGCCCAGATCGTCGCGGTGCGGAAGCTGCGGGCCACCTGCTGTCCGGCCGCGTTGGGCACGATCATCAGTGCGCTGATCAGCAGTAGTCCCACCACCCGCATCGAGACGACGACCGTGACCGCGGTGAGGGCAGCCAGGAGCAGGTTCAGAGCCAGCACGGGCATCCCGCTCGCGCGGGCATACTCCTCGTCACCGGCTACGGCGAAGAAGCGTTGCCGCAGGACCGTCGTGACCAGGATGATCGAGGCCGAGAGCACACCGAAGACGATGAGGTCTCCCCGCGACGTGGTGGTGATAGCGCCGAAGAGGAAGCCCGTCAGGTTGGACGTCTGCGACCCGTCGACCTTGTTGATGATCACCACGCCGGCGGCGATGCCGCCGTAGAACATGATGGCCAGGGCGATGTCCCCGCTGGTGCGGCCGCGCATGCGAATCAGCTCGATGACGACCCCCGCCAGCAGCGCCGCGATCATCGCGGTCATGATCGGCGCCTGGTCGGTCAGCACTCCGACTGCTACCCCCGCCAAAGCCACGTGGCCCAGGCCGTCGCCGATCAGCGACAGTCGTCGCTGGACCAGGAAGATGCCGACCAGGGGCGCGGCGATCCCCACGAACGCGGCGGCCAAGATGGCGTGGCGCATGAAGTCGAACGACCACAGCTCACCCATGTCGGTATCCCTTGTCGCTTCCATCGGAGGGGCCCTTCATCAGCGGCGCCCGGCCGGGCCGGTCGTCATGGTGGTGATGCTCTGTGGCGGGCTGGCCCGTGAGCATGGCTCCGACGTACTCGGTGTAGTCCGCAGGCTGGCCGTCGAAGGCCACTGCCCCGGCCTCCATCGCCACGATGCGAGTCACCACTTGGTGGAGCACCGAGAGGTCGTGGGTCACCACCAGCATGGTCACTCCGCGATCTACCAACCGCTGCAGCACCTGGGTGAGGACGTCCTGTGAGGCCGCGTCGACGCCGGCGGTGGGCTCGTCCATGATCAGGACCTCCGGCTGACCGGCCAGGGCTCGGGCGATCAGCACCCGGCGCTGTTGACCGCCGGAGAGGGTTGCGACGTCGGCCTGGGCGCGATCGGTGAGCCCGACCGTCTCCAAGGCGTCATCGACGAGCTCGCGGTCCAGTCCTGTGGACCGTCGCCACCAGGGGCGGTGCGTGAGGCGGCCCGTCGACACCACTTCGCGCACCGTGGAGCGGACCGACGAGGACAGGGTATGCAGCTGCGGCACGTAGCCGATCGGCGTGCGGTCACTGCGCCGGGTCACCGGGACGCCCAGCACCTGGATCTCTCCGCCCAGGTGGTCGTTCAGCCCCAGGAGCCCGCGCACCAAAGTGGACTTGCCCGAGCCGTTCGGGCCCAGAAGAGCCACGACCTCACCCGCGCGGACCGTCAGCGACACGTCCGTGACCACGGGGGAGCCGGCATACCCGAAAGAGGCCATGTGCACATTGATGACCGGAGGGGCTTCGGCGGTGACGGTGGTCATGAGCACTGTTGTCCAGTGCGCAGCGTGTCGAGGTTGGAGCGCATGACCTCAAGGTAGTCCTGCCCCGCCGACTCCTCCGTCAGACCTTCGACCGGGTCCAAGACCAAGACGTCAGCGCCGGTCTCGGAGGCGACCGTCTCGGCGATGTCGGTGCCCACCAGCACCTCGGAGTAGATCGTGTCCACGCCGGTCTCGCGCACGATGGTGGCGACCTCGGCCAGTCTTGCGGGGGAGGGCTCGGCTTCGGGAGAGATTCCGGTGATGCCGACCTGGTCGAAGCCGTAGTTCAGCGCCAGGTAGCCGAAGGCCTCGTGCGTGGTGACCATGTGCTCCTGTCCACACGAAGCCAGGCCCTCCCGGTAGGCGGTGTCCAGGTCGTCCAGATCAGCGGATAGCGCATCGGCGTTGGCCCGGTAGGTCGACTCGTGGGTCGGGTCCATCTCGATCAGGCGATCGGCAACGAGCTCGGTCACGTTTGTCATCCGCACGGGGTCGAGCCAGAAGTGAGGGTCGAGGGCGGTGTCCTCGTGCTCGTGTCCGTCCTCGTCCTCATGCCCGTCCTCGTCCTCATGGTTGTGACCGTCGTCGTGGGCATGCTCGGCGCCGGTGCTGATGAGATCGGCGGCCGGGTTGACGTCGAGGGAGTGATCGCCGCCCTGTTGCTCCACCGCGTCGTCGACGGCGGCCTGGAGGTTCGCCGAGTAGATAACGAGATCGGCCGTACCCACCGAGCCCACGGCTTGGGGGGAGAGCTCGACATCGTGCGGCTCTGCCCCCGGGGCCGTGAGGGTCTCGACGGTTGCGAGGTCCCCGGCCACGCGAGTGGCGATGAACTCCAGGGGATAGAAGCCGGTGACGACGGTGGTCTCCGACGACGAAGGGGTTGAAGACTCCTGGTCGGAGGAGCCGCATGCCGAGGTGGCCAGCAGGCCCACTCCGGCTGCGATGGACATGAGGACACGGGGGGTGGGGCGTGGAAGGAAGGCCATGCGGATGAGTCTGCTCGAATTGAGAATGATTGTCAAAATCAGCCTCGACGTCGACGTGCCTCTGCTCAGCGGGGAATGATCTGGGTGGTGGCGATCCCGATCACGAGCAGGAGCACGGCCAGTCGCAAGAGGCGTTCGGGTAGGCGCAGGTGGGGCCAGGTGAGGTACAGCAACCACCCGAGGAACGCGATCGGGATGAGCAGCAACAC
>JBASAN010000505.1:0-7819 GCA_049650625.1 Ornithinimicrobium sp. | reverse complement strand
CCGGGCGCTGCGTTCGGCGGCCGCCGAACGCGCGCACGACATCCGAGCCGTCGTGACGCGGTCACCGGACATCGTGCTGGCCCTGCGTCCGGTGTTGGTGGCGAGCCCATTGGTGGTCCCGGCGACGCTGCCCGACTCTTTGCGGATAGACCTTGTCGTGGTCACGCACGCGCACCGTGTCAGCACAGCGGCCTGTGTCGCGGCGCTCAGTCATGCCCCGCAGGCGCTGGTCGTCGGGGACCATCTGCGAGGCGGACCTCAGATCTTCAGTTACGCCGGGCAGAAGCCTGAGGGCACCGAGCCGGCGAATGTGAGGGGTGAGGGTCCCTCGCTTCTTGAGGAGGCCTCCGCGATCCTGGGGGTGCGGACCCTGAGCACCCACTACCGCGCGCTCAGCCAACGCATGATCGGCCCGGTCGCGGCGGCGACCACTGCGCCGGTCGAGTCCTTTCCGGGCGTCTGGGGAGCGTCGAGCGTTGCGCGGCGGGTGGTGCCCAAGGCGGAGAGCCTTGTCGCGACCGCAACGTCCGCGGCGGTGGACCTGCTGTTGCGGGGACGGACGGCTTCATTGGCCATCGTCACCGACGCGCCGCAGCGGGCCGAGGCTATCCAGCAGGCCTTGCGGGTGGCTGCCGCGGAGAACGCTCTGGTGCGCGAGGCGCTCTATGCCGGCCGCTCGACTGGTCTGGTGTGTGTGCCTCTGGCTCGGTGGGCCGGTGACGTCCGTGACCACGCCATGTGGGTGCGCGAGCCGGGCCATGAGCCCTCTGCAGCCGAGGTCATCACCGCTCTGTCGGCCACCCGCCGGACGCTGACGGTGGTCGACACTGCGGACGACGGCGTCCCGGAGGACAGTGAGGTCGGCCAGATGCTCGAGGCACTGCTCGCCCCCGAAGATCAGGGCGCGAGGTCGGTCAACGAGGACCACCCCTTGATGCAGGATCTGACTTCGCGGCTGACCGCCGAAGGCTTCACGGTCCGGCGCGGCGTCGGCAGCGGCCGGTATGCCGTGCCGCTCGCCATCGAGCACCCCGATCGGCCTGGTCGTCTGATGGTGGGGATCGACGTCGACCTCGAGCCTTCGCCGAGTCCCATCGGGAGGGACAGCGTGCGGCTGCGCTCGGACCAGTTGACCCGGGTGGGGTGGACGCCGATGCGCGTGCTGGGCACCAATCTGTTCCGCGATCCGGCACGCGAGGTGGCCGCGATCGTGTCCACCGTCCAGCAGGCATCGCGCGACGCCAGAGGCTCCGGGTCGTGACGGGGACGGCTGATCTGCCGGAGTCGACCTCGAAGCCCCCCGCGGGAAGGTCGCGTCGATCGCCGACCCGACGTTCCCAGAGGCCGGCCACCGACGGTGTCCCAGAGGGGGAGCGCGAGCTGGTCACCGCAATCAGCGACGAGGCCGCCGCCGATCACCCCCTGGACGACGACAGCGTTGCGGGTAAGGGCGGCAGCGCGAAGCGGTCCTCGCGCCCAGCGGGGGCCGGCTCGGATGCCTGGTGGCAGGAGCAGCGCCCGCCGCACTGGGGCTGACTCAGGCTTGCGCGTCTCGCTGACGCAGGAGGTCCCGGATTTCGCGCAGCACCAGGACGTCCTCGGCCGTCTGCTCGGGCTCAGACTCTGCGTCACGTCGACGGTGCTCGATCACCTTGTTCATCGGCACGACGATCAAGAAATACACCACCGCAGCCGTGATCAGGAAGATGATCAGGGCGTTGACGATGGCTCCGATGTTGATGAACGTCGCTTCGTTGCCTTCGGCGCCCAGCTGGATGCCGAAGCCCGGCACGTCTGCCCCGCCCACCCGGGCCAGCAGCGGGCCGACCAGTGAGGTGACCACGACGTCGACGACGGCGGCGAAGGCTGTGCCGATGACGACGGCGACGGCAAGATCGATGATGTTGCCGCGCATGATGAAGTCTCGGAAACCTTTGATCATGATGGAAGAACCTTTCGGGGTGCGCGGGCGCAGGGGACGGTCAGTGGGGGATGAGCCGACGACAACATACCCAACGCCGCACGAGTCGCCGTTCCAGAAAAGGTTCTATGACGGAGCCGTGGCGACCTCGGTGCGCACCACGATCGACACCCCCGAGCCGCCCAGAGCGGCCCCAGAGCCAGAGCCGCTCGCCACGGCGATCGCCTGCGCGTCGCTCGGGCTGACCGCCACGAAGAGTCCTGGGCCCTCGCCCTCTTCAGCCGCGGCGTCGGTGGCGAGGACGATCACGTCGGTGGCCAGCAGCGAGCCGTCCTGCGTGGACAAGACGTCGACCCGAGCCCCCGCCGGTGCCGCCCGTGCCAACGCCGGGCTCGAGAGCGGCAGGTGCATCACGACATACCCCGGGGGTTGCCCCTGGGCCAACGCGGCGATGCTCACGTCGGCGTCGGTGAGGACGTCCCCGGCCCGGATCGGAGCAGCCAACCGTTGACCCACCCAGTCCTCGACGCTGCTGGAGGATCCTCGGGGAGCCAAGGCTGTGGGCACGGTCACCAGGTCGAGGTCGTCGTAGTGCAGTGAGTGACCGCTGGGAGCGTCGACCGACATCGTCACGACCTCGGTGCGGGGGCCCTCGGGATCCGCCGAGGCGGCGCTCACTCCGAGCCAGACCGCGACGGCCACCAGGATCGCGGCCACCACGCGTTGGACCTTGGCCCGCCTCCATAGTGCACGTCGCGTCGGTCGAGAAGGGTGTCGCCGGCGGCGACCGCTCTGGGCTCTGGAAGTCACCTGACGAACCTACGGTCCGGCGGCACCGTGCGATCGCGAGCGAGGCCCCCTTGTGGACACCGTCCGCTCGGGGTGGAGATGTGGATCTCGGCTAGGCGGAGGCCTTCTTGTCCGACTTCGGGCTGTTCGACTTCGCGGCGGACCCAGGACCGCTGGAGTCCGACGACTTCTTCGACGACTCGCCACCGGAGGAGGAGTCCTTGCTCGAGCCCGACTCGGACTTCGTGCTGCCTGAGTCGCTCGAGGAGCTGGACGAGCCGGAGGAGTCCGAGCCGGACTCCGAGGATCCACTGGAGCTGCCGCCGCTGGAGGAGCGAGCGCTGGAGCCGGTGCGCGAGTCGTTGCGATAGAAGCCCGACCCCTTGAAGACCACCCCGACCGCGCTGAAAACCTTGCGTAGGTTGCCCCCGCATACGGGGCAGGTGGTCAGCGAGCTGTCAGAGAACGCCTGCTGGATGTCGAAACGGTGCTCACAATCCCGGCAGGCGTAGGAGTAGGTAGGCACGCAGCAGAGTGTATGTCGGCCAGCAGGTCCTCGGTGTGACATACCCTCGGATCGTGCTCCGACTGCTTCGACGCGTTCTCGTGCCTGCACTGGCCGTTCTGGTCGTCGTGGCGGTCGCCGCCTCAGTGCTCGGCGTCGGGCTGTCTCGCCGATCCTTCCCGCAGGCCGAGGGCGAGGTCAGCCTGGCCTCTCTGGACGGCCGGGTCGACGTGCTGCGCGATGAGCAAGGTGTCGCGCATATCTACGCCGACACGCCCGCCGACCTGTTCCGAGGGCAGGGCTACGTGGCGGCCCAGGACCGGTTCTTCCAGATGGACCTGCGGCGACACATCACTGCGGGGCGGTTGTCCGAGCTTGTGGGCTCCGGTGGGGTCGAGACCGACACGGTGATCCGGACCATGGGGTGGCGTCAGGTCGCCGAGGAGGAGCTGGGGATGCTCGACCCCGCGACCCGGCAGTACCTGCAGGCCTACGCCGCAGGGGTGAACGACTATCTGGAGGAGAAGTCGCCGTCACAGATCTCGCTGGAGTATGTGGTCCTGGACCAGAGCGTGCCCGACTACCAGATCGAGGACTGGGACGAGCTGGACTCGTTGACCTGGCTGAAGGCCATGGCCTGGGACCTGCGCGGCAACTACACCGACGAGCTGACGCGATCGCGGCTGGCCGGGCAGGTGCCACTGGCCCAGTTGAACGACCTCTACCCCGACTACGACTACGAGATGAACGCCCCGATCCTGTCCAGCAACGAGTGGCGTCCCAAGGCCGTCGCCGCACCCACGGAGGAGAGCAGAGGCGGCACCGCAGGCGCCGTCGACTCCGAGGATGTCGAGCCGTCCGCGCCGACCCCCGACAGGACCGGCTCCACACTCCAGGACCTCGCGGCAGCCACCGCGTACGACCAAACGGTCGAGGCACTGGCCGCCGTGCCACCGCTGGTCGCGGTCGGTGAAGGCGTCGGCTCCAACTCCTGGGTGGTCTCCGGCGACCACACGGACAGTGGCAAACCCCTGCTGGCCAACGACCCGCACCTCGGCGTGACCCAGCCGGGTGTCTGGCTACAGGCGGGGTTGCACTGCCGCGAAGTCACCGCGGAGTGTCCCTTCGACGTCACGGGCTACACCTTCGCCGGCTTCCCCGGCGTGATCATCGGCCACAACCAGAGCGTCGCGTGGGGCTTCACCAACCTCGACCCCGACGTGACCGACTTCTATCTCGAGGACACCGACGGCACCGACTACCGCCGGGGGACGGAGATGGTGCCGGTCGAGACACGGTCCGAGACGATCTCTGTGGCCGGGGGAGACGACGTCGACATCCTGGTCCGCTCCACTGAGCACGGGCCGATCCTGTCCGATGTGCTGACTCCCGTCGCCCAGGTCGGGGTGAACCCGCCGTTGTCGGGCATCGAGTCCCGGGGGAGGTATGCCGTGTCGATGGCGTGGACCGGGCTGGTGCCCTCGCCCACCGCCGACGCGGTGTTCGCGCTGAACACGGCGACCGACTGGGACTCCTTCCGTGACGCCGCCAAGCTCTTCGCCGCCCCGGCGCAGAACATGCTCTACGCCGACACCGAGGGCAACATCGGCTACCAGGCCCCGGGCATGGTGCCGATCCGGGAGTCTTCGACCTCCGGCGCCGTCCCCGGCTACTGGCCATCCCCCGGGTGGGACCCGGCGTACGACTGGAAGGGATACGTGCCCTTCGAGCAGATGCCCTTCGTGCTCAACCCCGAGGACGGGGTCATCGTGGCAGCGAACCAAGCCGTGGCCCAGTCGCGGCGACCGTTTCTGACCACGGAGTGGGACCAGGGCTACCGCTCGCAGCGGATCGCGGACCTGCTGGCGACCGCGATGGCCAAGGGGCCCATCGGGATCGACACCATGACCGACATCCAGTACGACAGCTACAACTCTTTCGCCGACACTCTGATCCCGTACCTACTGGACGTCAACATCGGCAACGACCCCTTCTACGCCGAGCCCGCGTCGCTCTTGGAGACGTGGAACCGCGGCGCGCCCGCGGGGGACGGGGAGCAGGGCAGCGCCGCGATGTACTACTACGCGGTGTGGGCCAACGTGCTGACCCTCACGGTGGACGACGAGCTGCCGTTGGACCTGCAGGTCTCGGGCAACAGTCGGTCTATGCATGTGGTGGCCAACCTGCTTGAGGACCCGGAGAACCCCTGGTGGGACGACCAGCGCACCGCCGGCATCGTGGAGTCTCGCGACACCATCCTGCGGCAGGCGATGCTCGACGCCCGGCTGCAGCTGACGGCCGACATCAGCAAGAACCCGGACGACTGGCAGTGGGGCCGTCTGCACACCTTGACCGCTCGACACCAGGTGCTCGGCGAGGACCCGGTGCTCGGCATCGTGCAGTCCACGTTCAACCTCGGGCCGTTCCCGATGCCCGGAGGCTCGGCGTTGGTGAACGCGAACAACTGGGACGCCGGAGCGGACGAGTTCGACGTCACCGCTGCGCCGTCGATGCGGATGGTTGTCGACCTCGATGACCTCGACAACTCGGTGTGGGTCAACCAGGGCGGCAACTCAGGACACGTGTTCCACCGCAACTACGACGACCAGGTGCAGCCGTGGATCGACGGAGAGACGTACTCCTGGCCGCACTCCACGCAGGCCGTGGAGGAGAGCACCGAGTTCAGGTTGTCGCTGCTCCCGGAGTGATCGGGCTCGTCCCCTCCGGGGTGAGCACGGCATCTACCCGTATGTCGTGGGGGTGCGTCGGCACCTCTGGCAGCAGATCGTCCGCGTAGACGACCGCAATGACCGGCTTGACCCGGGCCCCCTCCGGCGCATTCGATGACCGCAAGGCCGGGATCGCCCGGTCGTAGTACCCACCGCCCTGACCCAGACGGGAGCCGTCGCGGCCGATGGCCAAGGCAGGGATGAAGGCCGCGTCCACCTCGGCCAGAATCTCCTCACCCCACGTGGGGCCGGTGCTCTCCTCGGGACGGGCGCCGAAGGGGTGGGACACGACCACGGGATCAGCGTCACGCCAGCGCAGCTCTCCGCGGGGCAGCGTGATCGGCACCAGGACACGCACACCCGCCTCGAGCAGCGAGGCCACCAGGTGGTCCATGGGGGGCTCGGTCGCCATCGACTCGTAGGCCGTCACGCATCTCACGCGGCCGTGCGTGTGCGCACGCTCCGTGAGCCACTGCATACCCCACCGGGCGAGCGCTTCGGCGTCGGCGCGGCGTGCGTGCTGCGGGTTGTCGGCGCGGCGCTGGCGGCGGGCGAGGCGGACCTGTCTCCTGGCTGCGGCCTTGGCTTCGGTGACCGCATCTCCTGGCGCAGAGAGCGGGTTCGTCGGTGGCATGGCCCCAGTGTCTCCTGCACATGCAGTCGGGTGGGGGCCGATTAGGCTATGGCCCCATGACCCCCGATGCGCCCATGCCTGTCCGCAAGGCCGTCATCCCGGTGGCGGGACTCGGGACCCGGTTCCTGCCGGCGACCAAGGCCGTGCCCAAAGAGTTGCTGCCCGTCGTGGACACACCGGCCATCGAGTACATCGTGACGGAGGCTGCTCGAGCCGGCGTCACCGACGTGGTGATGGTGACCGGGCGCGGCAAGGGAGCGATCGAGGACCATTTCGACCGGCACCTCGAGCTGGAGAAGGCTCTGGAGCGCAAAGGGGACACCGTCCGGGCCGAGCGGGTGGCCCGAAGTAGTGACTACGAGGTGCACTTCGTCCGCCAGGGGCAGCCCAAGGGCCTGGGTCACGCCGTGCTGTGCGCGAAGTCGCACGTCGGCAACGAACCGTTCGCGGTGCTGCTCGGGGACGACATGATCGACGAACGCGACCATCTGCTCGAGCGGATGATCGCCGTGCAGCAGAAGCGCGGGGGGTCGGTGGTGGCCCTGATGGAGGTGCCGCCGGAGGATGTCGACCGCTACGGGTGCGCGGAGATCGTGCCGAACGACGCCGATGCGGACCGCGATGCCGACGTGGATGTGGTGCGCATCGTCGGCCTGGTCGAGAAGCCCGATCCGGCCGAGGCCCCGTCGAACCTCGCGGTCATCGGTCGCTACGTGCTGCACCCCCGGATCTTCGAGGCCCTGGAGTCCACCGAGCCCGGGCGTGGTGGGGAGATCCAGCTCACCGACGCCATGCTCACCCTCGCCACCGCCACCGGAGAAGGCTCGGGGATGACCGGGGTGATCTTCCGCGGGCGGCGCTACGACACGGGGGACCGGTTGGACTACATGAAGGCCATCGTGCAGCTCGGCAGTGAGCACCCAGAGCTCGGTAAGGACTTCAGCGCGTGGCTGCACGAGTTCGTGTCCAGCACCGACGGGCAGAGCTCATGATCAGCGTCGAGGAGCACCGCTCTGCTGTGGTGTCGCAGGTCCAGCGCAACCCCGAGGTCCTCCTGCCGTTGGACCGAGCCGTGGGGCTGGTCACCACCCAGGACGTCGTCAGCGCGGTGGACCTCCCGCGCTTCGACAACTCAGCCATGGACGGCTACGCAGTGGTGGCGAGCGAGGTCGCCGAGGCCAGCGCCGAGAGCCCGCTGTCGATCAAGGTCAACGGCGACATCCCGGCCGGTGACACCGAGC
>JBASAN010000504.1:0-3886 GCA_049650625.1 Ornithinimicrobium sp. | reverse complement strand
GCGCTTCAGGCGAATCTTGACAGCCACGTGTGGGTGTCTCCTCATTCTTGTCTGGGTGAGCGGCGCACACCACGTGGGGAAACACGCGCGGATGCGGACGCTGCGAAGTGGACACGTCAAGCAGCGGGTAGAGGGCCACGCCTGATGAGTACGCAGACATCATGCCAGATCCGCACCGAACAGCCGAACCGGACCTTCTAGCATGACGCCCATGACCTTTATGGATCCGGTGACGCTTGTGGGTACCGGGGTGATGCTGGAGCCACTCCATGCGGATCACCACGACGACCTCGTCAAGGCCGCGTCGGACGGTGAGCTGTGGAACCTCTGGTACACCTCCATCCCCCGCCCCGAGGAGATGGCGGAGGAGATCGAGCGCCGGCTGCGACTCCAGCGGGAGCGGAGCATGACGCCCTTCACCACCCGGCGCGTGGACACGGGGACGATCATCGGGATGACCACGTTCATGAGTGCCGACCATGCCAACCTCCGGGTCGAGATCGGGCACACCTGGAACGCCGCCTCGGCCCAGGGCACCGGGACCAACGCGGACAGCAAGCTGTTGATGCTGACCCACGCCTTCGAGACGTGGGGATGCATCGCCGTCGAGTTCCGCACCGCCTGGATGAACGTGCAGTCCCGCTCCGCGATCGCTCGGTTGGGGGCCAAGCAGGATGGCGTGCTGCGCAGCCACCAGCGGTTGGCGGACGGCAGCCTGCGCGACACGGTGGTGTTTTCGATCACGGCCTCCGAATGGCCGGCGGTTCGCAACGAACTGCGGCGCCGGGTCGGCAACACCGCCGCGAGAGCTACCTCGACGACGAAGACATCAGGCGTCCGCCCAGGATGACGTGGGCGGGATCGCGGAGGGCGCGGACGTCCAAGCGGGGATCGTCGCGGTAGACGACGAGGTCCGCCGGTTGGCCTTCAACGATTCCGGGTCGGCCCAGCCATCGGCGAGCCCTCCAGGTCGCGGCGTCGATGGCCTCCACGGCAGTGAACCCTGCCGAGATCAGCGCCTCGACCTCCCGTGCGGCCAGCCCGTGCGGGAGCTGTCCACCGGCATCGGTGCCCACGTAGATGGGCACGCCGGCGTCTCGGGCACGGCCCACGGTGTCGAAACGGCGCTCGTGCAGGTCTCTCATATGCGCGGCATACGCCGGAAACTTCGCCTCACCAGCCCGCGCGAAGGCGGGGAAGTTCGCGATGTTGACCAGGGTCGGCACGATCGCGATCTGGTGCTCGGCGAAAGTGGCGATGGTGTCGTCGGTGAGCCCGGTGGCGTGCTCGATGCAGTCGGTGCCGGCCTCGGCGAAGTCTCGAAGAACCTGCTCACCGAAGCAATGGGCGGTCACTCGCGCACCCTCCTCGTGGGCCACCGCGATGGCCTGGCGGAGCACCTCGACCGGCCAGCACGGAGCAAGGTCTCCCGCGTCGCGGTCGATCCAGTCACCGACCAGCTTGACCCACCCGTCTCCGCTACGGGCCTCCTGCCGGACGTAGTCCACCAGAGACTCGGGTTCGATTTCGTGGGCATAGTTGCGCAGGTACCGCTTCGTCCGTGCGATGTGCCGACCCGCGCGAATCAACGTAGGCAGATCTTCGCGGCTCTGCATCCACCGGGTATCAGCAGGGCTACCAGCGTCACGAAGCAGCAGGACACCCGCGTCCCGCTCCGTCAACGCGTGGGTCAGGGCCTGTTCGTCGCTGACCGCCCCATGGGCTTCGAGCCCGACGTGGCAGTGCGCATCCACGAGACCGGGCAACACCCAGCCGACCACCGAGTCGACCGTTCCGGACGTGGGGGCGGTAAAGCTCACTCGACCGTCGATCACCCACAGCTCAGCACAGGTCTCCTCGGGTCCGATCAGGACCTCTCCTGTGACATGCAGCGCCGATGTCCCCATACGAACCTCCTCGAGTGCTGTGCACGCAGGATATCCACCCCGCTACGGTGGCCAGATGCGCTATGACTCGGTGGTGATCGGTGCCGGACACAACGGCCTGACCTGCGCGGCCTATCTTGCCCGAGCCGGACGTTCGGTGCTGGTGCTCGAACGCGCGGACGTGATCGGAGGTGCAGCCCGTTCCGCCCAGATCTTCCCCGGCTACGGAGCCAGCCTGTCTGCATACTCCTACTTGGTTTCCCTGATGCCGCGTCGGATCATCGACGAGCTGGGGCTGAACCTGCACCTGCACCGCAGACGGATCTCCTCCTACACCCCCCTCGGCGACCGTGGAATCCTGGTGGACAACGAAGATCCAGCGCGCACGGCTGCCGACCTCGGGCAGGACGCCCAGGCCTGGGAGGACTTCTATCAAATGACGGGCGAGGTCGGGCAGCGCCTCTTCCCGACCATGCTCGAGCCCCTGCGCTCAGCAGCCGACGTCCGGGCCCTGGTGGGTCCTCGCGCCTGGGACGACCTCTTCGCGCGACCGATCGGTCAGACGCTCGAGGATCGGTTCCAGAGCGACGCAGTGCGAGGCATCGCCCTGACCGACGGTTTGATCGGCACCTTCGCGGGGGCGAACGACCCCGACCTGTTGGCCAACCGGTGTCTGCTCTATCACGTCATCGGTGGCGGGACCGGGGACTGGGATGTGCCCGTGGGCGGGATGGGTCGGGTCACCGACGCCCTGCACTTGTCAGCCGTCCAAGCCGGAGCCCAGGTGCGCCTGTCGTCTGAGGTTCACGCCGTGGAGACCGACGGCGAGCTGGCCCGGGTCCGGCTGGTCGACGGTCAGGTCGTCGAGTGCGACTCGGTCTTCGTCAACGCCGCCCCGTCGGTGCTTCAGCGGCTGCGCGGGTCGTCAGCTCGACCGGCTGAGCCCGAAGGAGCCCAGCTGAAGATCAACGTGCTGCTCTCCCGGCTTCCCCGTCTCAAGGACCCCAGCCTCAGCCCCGAGCAGGCGTTCGCCGGGACCTTTCACATCAACGAGGGGTATGCCGACCTGCAAGCCGCCTTCGAGCAGGCCTCGCGGGGCCAGCTGCCGACCGTGCCTCCCTGCGAGGTGTACTGTCACTCGCTGTCCGACGCTTCCATCTTGGACGACGATCTCGCCGCCTCGGGGGCGCACACCCTGACCCTGTTCGGGCTGCACATGCCGGCTCGCCTGTTTCGGGATGATCCCGACGGGGCCCGTGAGCAAGCCAAGCAGGCGACGTTGGCCTCGATCAACAGCGTGCTGGCTGAGCCTTTGGAGGACTGTCTGCTGGACCCCGGCACGATCGACGTCCGGACCCCGCTGGACGTGGAGGCATCGGTCGGGATGCCTGGTGGGCACATCTTCCACGGCGATCTGCAATGGCCGTTCGCGGAGTCCAGCGCCGACATCGGGAGCTGGGGAGTGGAAACCGCGGATCCGAACGTCTACCTCTGTGGAGCGGGAGCCCGGCGCGGTGGTGGTGTCAGCGGGATCCCTGGACGCAACGCGGTCGCTGCCTACCTGGGCGAGGACGCCTTGACGGGCTGACACCGCCCCGGTCGATCCCCAGTCGGATCTCGCTACAACGGTTCCTACTTACCACCCTGGTTGAGGAACTTCTCGAACCCCTTGGGCAGCTCCAGGCTGGATAGATCCTGTTCGTCACCGCCGGCTCCCCCCATCCCGAAGGCGGACCCGACGGCGTTCTCCCGCGCGGCACTCTGCTTACTCGCCGCCGCCCGGTCCTCGGCCGCGCGCTTCGCCGGGTTGCCGCTCTTGGACTTCTTGCGTTGCGGCTGTTGCTTGCCCTTGCCTTTGCCACCACCCATTCCTGGCATCCCCGGCATCCCCGGGACTCCCCCACCCTTGCGCATCTGACGCATCATCTTCTGGGCTTGGCCGAAGCGCTCGATGAGCTGGTTGACCTCGGAGACGCTGACGCCCGAGCCCTTGGCGATCC
>JBASAN010000503.1:0-3072 GCA_049650625.1 Ornithinimicrobium sp. | reverse complement strand
GACGTGGAGGACCAGCTCAACGCCTCCTACGCCAGCTGGAGGTAGTCAGCGGTTCTCGGACTCATGACTGACGGAGGCGGCCAATCCCACCTGGGGTTGGCCGCTTCCGTCCGTGTCGGTGGAACTCATATGACGGAGCGCTCGTCCTAGCGGTATGGCTAAGGAGGCATCATGAAACATCGTCGGTGGCCGGCTGCACCCGCCGTTGCCGCTGTCGTCGTGCTGGGCGCGTGCGGGAGCGCGGAGCAAGAGCCGTCGGCTCCCGCGACGTCCACCTCCCCCACCTCCGATGCTGCGACGGCATCGGCGCAGGAGGCGCCGGATATCGTCGATGACATGGCATCGACGTCCGGCCCCGGAAGCGCATTCCCCGGACTCCCCAGCGGCGGGGTCACCGAAGAGATCGCCTCCCGGCCCGCGGTGCAGGCGGCCATCCAGGACCTCGCCGACCGGCGGTCTGTCCCGGTCGAGAACGTTGCGGTGGTCGGCTACGCGGAGGTCACCTGGTCGGACGGGTCGCTGGGCTGTCCCCAGCCAGGCATGGTCTACAGCCAGGCCCTCGTGGACGGTCAACAGTTGATCTTGCGCGTGGAAGGCGCCGAGCAGGATCTGGCTTCCTACCACGCAGGCCGGGGCGGCACCTTCCGCTACTGCGAGAACCCGCAACCGCCGACCTCCAGTGGCGGGACAGACTCGCGCTAGGTGTCGCGTCCTGTCAGCACCGCCACGCCACTGCGGTCCACCCAGACGTCCACACGATCATCGGTCTGCACGCTCATCGACCGGCCGGCGGTGCCCACCAGGTCGCCGAGGCCCTCCATCTCCAGGTCCACGCTGAGCAGATCGCTGCGAGCTGTGACACGGGTCACCCGGCCTCGCAGCCCGGGCGGCGTGTCGGTGTCTTCGACCGCTCCTCGGGGCCTCGGACCGAGGTGCAGAGCGGAGCGTCGCAGAGCCAGGCCCGCTCCTCCGGCGACGGCAGCCCGGTCCTGATCAGCGCTGGGGGAACGCGGGCTCGCTGAGTCCAGGACCTGCTGCGCGGCGGCGCCGTGCAACACCGTCGAGTAGCCCAGGAAACGGGCGATCTCGGCGCTACCGGGCTGCCGCCATACTTCGTCGGTGGCGCCGTGCTGGGCCAGCTGGCCTCGCAACATCACTGCAGTGTCATCGGCCATGGCCAAGGCTTCGTCATGGTCGTGGGTGACGACCAGCGCGGTGGTGCCGGTCTGGGTCAGCACGGTCCGGAGGTCACCGGCCAACCGTTCGCGCAGCTCGCGATCCAAGGCGGACAGCGGCTCGTCCAGCAGCAACAGACGCGGCTTGGCGGCCAGTGCACGGGCTAGAGCGACGCGCTGCTGCTCCCCGCCGGACAGGCTTTGAACTCGCCGATCCTGCGCCCCGGACAGCCCGACCAAGTCCAACAGCTCGCTGACCCGCTCACGCGTGTCCGCCTTCGGCACCGACCGCAGCCGAAGCGGATAGCCGACGTTGCGGCCCACACTCTGCTGCGCGAAGAGCTGACCATCCTGGAACATCAGGGCGAACCCCCTGCTGTGGGTGGGGATCGGGCCCATGTCCTCGTCGTCGAAGGTGACGCTGCCGCGGCTCACCTCCTCCAGCCCGGCGATGGCCCGCAGCAACGTCGACTTGCCGCACCCCGAGGGGCCGACGACCGCCAGCACGCGCCCACCGGGGACATCGAAGGTCGCGCGGTCAACAGCGACGAAGTCGTCGAAGGTCACGCTGACATCGCGCAGACTCAACATCTCAGAAACTCCCTACGTCGGCGGGTCGCAGGCGTTCTACGAGCCCGATTGCGGTGGTGGTGAGCACCGCGAGCACCACGCTGGCCGCCAGCGCCATACCCGCGTTGTCGACCCCGGGTGAACTGATCAGGTCGTAGATCAAGACGGGCACGGTGGGTCGCTCCGGACGAGCCAAGAAACTGGTGGCCCCGAACTCCCCCAGCGACACGGCGAAGGCGAAACCTGCGGCGGCGATGAGCGGCCGAGCCAACAGCGGGGCCTCCACCGTCCACGCGGCTCGGAAGGGCCCGGCTCCCAGGCTCGCCGCGCTCTGCCGCAAGCGCGGGTCGACCCCGCCCAGCACGGGCGTGAGCGTGCGGACCACCAGGGGCAAGGCCACCATCGCCTGGGCGATGGGCACCAGGATGGGCGAGCTGCGCAGATCCAACGGTGGCGTGTCCAGGGTGATCAGGAAGCCGAAGCCGATCGTCACCGCGGACACCCCGAGCGGCAGCATGAATAGCGCGTCGACGCTGGACAGCAGGCGCCGCTCGCGACGGTTGGTCGGCGTTCGGGTCACCACGATGGCCACGATCAGGCCCAGGGTGAGGGCGAGCACCGTGGCGTCGACGGCGGTGCGTAGCGAGTTGCCGATCGCGTCGGTCACGCTGACCCGCAGAGATCGGTTCGCTGAAGGGTCGTTCAGTAGCGCGTAGTACCGCAACGTCCACCCCTGGTCATCCCGCACACTGCGCAGCAGCAGGGTGCCCAGGGGGACCACCACGAACGCGATGACGGCGAGCGTCGCCGCCAGCAGCGGCAGGTCGCTCGCTCGAGGCGCGCGGGCCGGGGCCGTGCTCTGTGCGATCGCCTGCTGCCCAGCGGCCCGCGCCCGGGCGGCCCCACTCAGCAGCAGGAGCACTACCACCACTTGCAACACCGAGAGCACCGCCGCCGCCCGAAGGTCGAAGAACTGCGTGGTCAGGAAGTAGATCTCGGTCTCGATAGTGCCGTACTGCAGCCCTCCCAAGGTGAGCACCACCCCGAAGGCGGTCGAGCAGAACAGGAAGACCAACGTCTCGGCCGAGATGACCGCCGGTCGCAGCGCGGGGGCGGTGACGCTGCGCCACACCTGCCACGGGGTGGCTCCCAACGCTGCTGCGGCATCCTCGGGCCGGCGGTCCATCCCGGCCCACGTGGTGCCGACAGTGCGGACTACGACCGCGATGTTGAAGAACGCGAACGCCAGCAGGATGGAGATCCAGCTGCCGTCCCAGCCCAGGAACCCCGCCGGACCGTTCGGGGCCAGCAGCGCCCGGAACATCAC
>JBASAN010000502.1:0-6781 GCA_049650625.1 Ornithinimicrobium sp. | reverse complement strand
TGTCGGCCGGGATGATGCCGGCGTTGGACTGGCCGGGGCTGATCAGGCCGGGACAGTTCGGGCCGATCAAGCGGGTGTTGCCTTCGGCCGCTGCGTAGCTGTAGAACTCGGCCGTGTCCTTGACCGGCACGCCCTCGGTGATCACGACCGCCAACGGGATACCGGCGTCGACGGCCTCGACGACGGCGGCCTTGGTGAACGCCGCGGGCACGAAGATGACCGACACGTTGGCGCCGGTGGCCTCCATCGCCTCGGCCACGGAGGTGAACACAGGCACCTGCACGCCGTCCTGGAAGTCGACCTGCTGGCCACCCTTCTTGGGGTTGACCCCTCCGACGATGGTGGCCCCCGAGGTCAACATGCGCTGGGTGTGCTTGCGGCCTTCACCGCCCGTCATGCCCTGGACGATGATCGTGGAGTCCTGGTCGAGAAAAATCGCCATGTCGTTTGTGTCCTTCGTCCTCAGCTGGAGTGGTTGGCGGCGAGCTCGGCGGCCTTGCGGGCAGCGCCGTCCATGGTGTCGGCGAGCGTGACCAGCGGGTGATCGGCCTGCGCCAGGATGGCGCGACCCTCCTCGACGTTGTTGCCGTCCAGGCGCACCACGAGAGGCTTGGTCGCGGAGTCCGCCAACAGCTCGAGGGCCTGCACGATGCCGGTAGCGACCGCGTCACAGGCGGTGATACCGCCGAACACATTGACCAACACCGACTGGACCTGCTCATCGCCGAGGATGACCTCGAGTCCGTCGGCCATCACCTGGGCCGAGGCGCCACCGCCGATGTCCAAGAAGTTCGCCGGGGTCGCCATCGGCTCCCCGTCGCCACTGAGATCCTGACCTGCATAGGCCACAACGTCCAGGGTGGACATGACCAACCCAGCGCCGTTGCCGATGATCCCCACGTTGCCGTCGAGCTTCACGTAGTTCAGACCCTTGGCCTTGGCTTTGGCTTCCAGGGGGTCGCTGGCTCCTTCGTCGACGAGGTCAGCGTGGGAGTCGTGACGGAAGTCCGCGTTCTCGTCCAGGGTGACCTTGCCGTCCAGCGCGATGATCCTGCCGTCGCTGGTCTTGACCAGAGGATTGACCTCGACCAACGTCGCGTCCTCGTCGCGGTAGACGGTCCACAACTGGGTGAGCACAGCGGCGATGGCCTCGGCGTCGGAGCCCTCGAAGCCGGCCTGGGTCACGATCGCTTTGGACACTTCCTCGTCGATCCCCACGAGGGGGTCGACGGCAACCCTGGCCAGGGCTTCAGGACGCTCGACGGCCAACGTCTCGATCTCGACACCGCCCTCCTTGCTGCACATGGCCAGCAACGTCCGGTTCGAGCGGTCCAACAGGATGGAGAAGTAGTACTCCTCTTCGATCTGCGCTCCGGCGGCGATCATCACGGTGCCGACGGTGTGGCCCTTGATATCCATGCCGAGGATCGCCTCTGCGGCCGCCGTCGCCTCCTGGGGGCTCTTGGCCAGCTTCACCCCTCCGGCCTTTCCCCGACCGCCGGTCTTGACCTGTGCCTTGACCACGACGACACCGCCGCTGTCGGCGCCGATCCGGGTGGCGACCTCTTCGGCCGATGCAGCGTCGGTGATCACCTCTGCGGGGAGGACCGGCACGCCGTGTGCCTCGAACATGTCCCGCGCTTGGTACTCAAACAGATCCACGAGTGATTCTTCCGATCGTTGGTGGTGGACGGTTGACGTTGAGGCCGTGGAGGTTAGGTGCTGGCCAGCTCGTTGTGGACCCACGACGTGATGTCCGTCGTCGTGGCGCCGGGGGTGAACACCCGCGCCACTCCCATCTGCGTCAGCAGGGGAATGTCGGCCTCCGGGATGATGCCGCCACCGAAAACGACGATGTCAGCGGCGTCTTTGGCCTTCAGCAGCTCGATGACCTTGGCGAACAGCGTCATGTGAGCTCCGGAGAGGACGGATAGCCCGACGGCGTCCGCATCCTCGGCGATCGCGGCTTCCACGATCTGCTCCGGCGTCTGGTGCAACCCGGTGTAGATGACTTCGACGCCTGCGTCTCGAAGGGCCCGCGCGACCACCTTCGCCCCGCGGTCGTGCCCATCCAGACCGGGCTTGGCCACGACCACGCGCAACGGTGAGGAGGACATGATGGGCAGGGTAGCGCACCGCTGCGGACCGAGCCTGCGACGCCGTTCCGGAATTGATCAGCGACCTGGGACTGCGCTAGCGTTTGGGGGAATCTTTGCTCGGACCATACCCGCGGCAAAGGCGGCCGATCGTGACATCTCCGAGGCCGAACGTGTGTCGACGTCCCACCGAAGGATCTCATGAGCTCTGCATCACCGCTTGTCCCTGCGCGGGGCCGACGGCCCCACTACGTACCGAAGCACCGCCAGCACAAGAGCTTCCCGCGGAGTACCGGGGCGGCTCGTCTGGCCATCGCCGTCCTGGTAGCCACGTCGGGCACAGCGCTGGTTCTCGAGTCGACGGGCGTCACCCCCCGCGCCCACGCCGAGGTCACCGCACGCTTGGCGACCGGCCAGGTCGATGCCGTCTCGCTTTCCGAGCGGAACGCGCCGGTAGCCTCGCGCTCCGGTGGTCGTCCCCGTGCCCAGTCCATAGATCTCCGCAGCAGGCTCGTCGGTGTTCCGGCCACGCTCGCCGGTGAGACCGTCCACGGTGCGCTCGGCACAACCTTCGGCCATGCACAGACGGTCCGCGACTCGCTGACGCCACGGTACGTCGCTCCGATCCGTGACGCCCGGGTGACGTCCGGCTTCGGACCCCGCTGGGGCCGAATGCACCAGGGGATGGACTTCGGGGCGGACATCGGCCACCCCTTGGTATCGGTAGCTGACGGGCGGGTGACGACTGCGGGGTACAACCGCGGGTTGGGTCACCACGTCCGGATCACTCTCGACGACGGCACGGAAGTGACCTACGGGCATCTCTCGGTGATCGGTGTGGAGCAGGGAAGCACCGTGGAGGCGGGCGATGTGATCGGCGAGGTCGGCAACTCCGGCAGCAGCACCGGGGCGCACCTGCACTTCGAGGTGCGTGCTCCGGACGGTGAAGCCGTGGACCCGCGCCCTTGGCTCACCGAGCGGGGCCTGCTCGGCTGAGGCAGCCTCGGCAGCCCCGTGCCCTCCTACAGTTTCTCCAGAGGCGCGAACCGCAGCAACAACCGCTTGATTCCGCTGTCCCCGAAGTCCACGTGGGCCATGGTGTTGTCCCCCGCCCCCTCCATCCGGACGACGGTGCCCAGACCGAAGCTGTCGTGGGTGACCCGGTCGCCGGCGGACACAGTGATGGGCGCCTGTGCCGTGACCGCGCGGCTGGTGCCCCGGGGGTTGAGGCGGACCGCTCCCGGACGGGCGGATGCGCTGCTCCGTCCGGAGAAGCTCGTCCGATCGGCGTCCGTGCGCTCCCAGATCAGCAGTTCGGAGGGGACCTCGTCGAGGAACCGCGACGGTGGGTTCCACTGCGGAGACCCGAAGGCCGATCGGCTGCCGGCCCGCGAGATGAACAGCCGCTCCCGGGCTCGAGTGATCCCGACGTAGGCCAGCCGACGCTCTTCCTCCAGCTCGGCAGGGTCGTTCAGGGACCGCATATGCGGAAACGTACCGTCCTCCATACCGGTCAGGAAGACGACAGGGAACTCCAGGCCCTTGGCCGTGTGCAACGTCATGAGCGTCACGACACCGCCGCCGTCGCCTTCACCGTCGGGGATCTCGTCGGCGTCCGCGACCAAGGAGACCTGCTCCAAGAACTCCACCAGCGTCCCTTCGGGGTAGTTCTCGTCGAACTCCCTACCTACGGCCACCAGCTCGGCCAGGTTCTCCACCCTCGTCTCATCCTGCGGATCGGGGCTGGATCTCAGACCGGCCAGATAGCCCGACTGGTCCAAGATCGCCTCGACGAGGTCGCCTACGCCTTGGTCGGGGTCCTCCGCCACCCGCCGCACGGACTCGAGCAGTGCGGTAAAGGCCTTGATCGCCGCTACCGAACGCGTGGCGATCGCCGGCGCGTCCTCGGGGCGTCCCAGCGCCGCCACGAACGGGATCCGCTCCCGCGTGCTCAGAGCGGCAACACACTCGACAGCACGGTCGCCGATTCCCCTCTTGGGCACGTTGATGATGCGGCGCAGGTTGACGTCGTCCGCCGGGTTGGCGACCACGCGCAGGTAGGCCAACGCATCCTTGACCTCACGCCGCTCGTAGAAGCGTGTGCCCCCGACCACCTTGTACGGCACACCGGTGCGCACCAGCACCTCCTCCAAAGCCCGCGACTGGGCGTTGGTGCGATAGAAGATCGCCACGTCTGAGGGCCGCACGCCGTGCTCGTCACCCAGGCTGTCGATCTTCTGGGAGATGAACGACGCCTCGTCGTGTTCGTCGTCGCCGACGTACCCGATGATCCGAGTGCCCGATCCGGCGTCGGTCCACAGCCGCTTCTCGCGTCGGCTGCCGTTGCGCGAGATGACGGCGTTGGCCGCCTGCAAGATCGTCTGGGTGGACCGGTAGTTCTGCTCCAGCACGATGGTGCGGGCCTGCGGGTAATCCTGCTCGAACTCCACGATGTTGCGGATCGAGGCCCCGCGGAAGGCGTAGATCGACTGGTCGGCGTCGCCGACCACGCACAACTCGGCCATCGGCATGTCCTCGTCCGCCGTCCCGACCAGCTCCTTGATCAACACGTACTGCGCGTGGTTCGTGTCCTGGTACTCGTCGACCAGCACGTGCGCGAAGCGCCGTCGGTAGTGCTCGCGCACAGCCGGGAAGGCCTGCAGGATGTTGACGGTCATCGATATGATGTCGTCGAAGTCCAGGGCGTTGGCCGAGCGCAGGCGCTGCTGGTACATCGTGTAGGCCGAGGCGACCATCCGCTCGTAGTGGTTGTTGCCGACGCGGGCGGCGAAGGTCTCTTCGTCGATCAGCTCGTTCTTGGCGGTGGACACCTTCGCCGTGAACGCCCGGGCGGGGTAGCGCTTGGGGTCCAGGTCGAGGTCGCGGATGACCATCGCCATCAGCCGCTGGCTGTCGGCGGCGTCGTAGATGGAGAACGTGGACTTCATCCCGATGGTGGTCGCCTCCCGCCGCAGGATGCGCACGCACGCTGAGTGGAAGGTCGAAACCCACATCGCCCGAGCGCGAGGCCCGACCAGGTCGGCCACCCGCTCGCGCATCTCGGCCGCGGCCTTGTTGGTGAAGGTGATGGCCAGGATCTGACCGGGCTGAGCGCCCCGGTGGTCCAGCAGGTGAGCGATCCGATGTGTCAGCACCCGGGTCTTGCCCGACCCCGCACCGGCCACGATCAACAGGGGCGATCCTTCGTGGGTCACTGCCTCGCGCTGCGGCGGGTTGAGTCCCTCCAGCAGGTCCTCCGCGCTCCGACGGGCCACCGAACCGAACGAGGCATGCCCCCCGGTTGGACCGTCCACGAACGGGGGCGCCGCCTCGTCGCGCCGCGCCCAGTCGGGAACCCCTGACTCGTCGACCCCGGAGGAGGATGCGAACTCGGGTATGGGGACGTTGTCGAACAGGCTGGCCATGGTCCGCACAGTCTAGGTGCGGGCACTGACCGACATCGGTGAGTGGTGACCTTCGGCATACCCTGGTCTGGTGATTCGTCCCGCAACCGAAGAAGACGTGCCTGCGTTGGTGCAGCTGGTCGCCGAGCTCGCGGCCTACGAGAAGGAACCGGACGCCGCGACCGGGACCCCCCAGGACTACACGGCGGCGTTGTTTCCCCGCGACCGCGAGCCTGCCGTCTCGGCGTTTGTGGCCGAGGTCGACGGCACGGTCGTCGGAATGGCGATCTGGTTCGTGACCTTCTCGACCTGGACCGCCCGGCACGGCCTGTGGCTGGAGGACCTCTTCGTCCAGCCCGAGCATCGCGGACAGGGCCTTGGAGCCGACCTGATGTCGGCGTTGGCGCAGGTGTGCGTGGAACGCGGATACCCACGGATGGAGTGGACCGTGCTCGACTGGAACACTCCGGCGATCGAGGTCTACCGCCACCTCGGTGCCGAGCCGATGGACGACTGGACCACGCAACGGCTCACCGGGACGGCCCTGGCCGACCTCGCCCGCCGATGACCACGACGGTCCTGACGGCCGCTACGACAGCGCCGGTCGACTACCTGGACGGGTGGACGGCGCTCGCGTTGACGGTGGGCCTGTTGGTCGCCGGGGTCTGCCTGGTTGCGGGCCTACGCGGCCACGCCCCGGGCTCCATCACCATCACCGCGACCGTGCTGCTGCAGTTGACCATGATCGGCTATCTGCTGCGGTATGCGGTGGCTCTGACCGGGGGCGAGTCCTCGGTAGGCCCGGCCTGGGAGCTGTGGGCCTACCTCGTCACGGTGCTGATGCTTCCCGCCGTGGGTCTGCTCTGGGCCAAGGAGGAGCACTCACGCTGGGGCACCCTGGTGTTGGCTGTGGTCGCCTTCGTGGCTGCCGTCATGTGCGCGCGTGTCGCGCAGATCTGGTACGGCGTGGGGTTCGCATGATCCGCAGCGTGGCGTGAGCCGGCGACCCAACGAGCGGACACGGGGTCCGGGGCGGGTGATCCTGGCGCTGTACGTCGTGTTCGTCATCGGATCCGTATCCCGGGCGACCGCGCAGATCCTGACGCAGTACGAGGTGGCTCCACTGGCCTACAACCTGTCCGCGGTCGCGGCCCTCATCTACGTGGTGGCCACGATCTCGCTGGCGCTGCCCGGGGAACGAGCGTGGCGGGTCAGTGTGGTGGCCATCAGTATCGAGCTGCTCGGCGTGCTGGTGGTGGGGACGTGGAGCTTCCTGAGGCC
>JBASAN010000501.1:0-2244 GCA_049650625.1 Ornithinimicrobium sp. | reverse complement strand
CCTGTCATCCGCCCGGGCGCGCTTCGCCCAGAACGTGAGGTTTGTGCGCAACCGTCCGAAAGGGGCCCCTTGTGCTTCTCGACGGTTCTCTTCTCTAGCCGGGTCGCTCCGGTGTCTTCGGGGTCGGTGGGTAGGTCCGGGTCGTTTGGGGTCTGAAGCCGTTCGAGATCCCCCAGATCACCGCTTGCGGGCGAGTGCCGACCTCGATCTTGCGATACAAGGACCGGATATAGGTCTTGACGGTGTTGGTCGTGAGATACATCGACTCGGCGATGACCTGGTTGCTGAACCCCTGACAGATCAGGGCCAAGACCTCAGACTCCCGGGCACTGATGCCGGACCGGTCCCCGGGCCACCGCCCGAAGCTGGAATGGTCGGAGCCAGACGTCTTGGGAGAAGGAACGACCTGTTCACCACGGTGGACCCGCAGCACCGCTTCGACCAGGGCCGCCGCCGTCACGGTTTTGGACACGACGCCAGCCGCACCTGCCGACAGAGCGGCGCGGACCATCACCGGGTCCGTGTGCCAGGTGAAGACCAGGACCCTGGACGACGCGGAGCCGCTGAACAACCGGGTGCGCACTTCGGCAACTCCTGGGGCCTCGGCGAACGTGTCGAACAACACCACATCCACCTGCCGTTTGACCGGGGTCCGGCTGGCGTACTCCACGACGGTGACGTGAGCGGGGTAGGACTCCAAGGCCCGAGCCGTCCCGGCGATCAGGAGCGGGTAGTCGTTGGCAACCGCTACTCGGACCGGGCGTGGACCCATGGGGGTGCTGGGAGCTACCGGGAGTGACACGGGATCTCCGGGGAGCTCGACCGCCGGGGGGAAAGCGCGCCGATCTGTGGATCGGTTCTCATAGGAAGACTTCCTGTAGGTCCATGACCTCGTGGATGGTCTGGTGTCGACAGCGCGCGGGGTTGCGGTCAGATCGGGCCCGGCCGCGGCCGGGTAGGCGCGCTAGGAGTGTGTCGGTCGGCAACCCGACGTCGACCTGAAGAGGGCACGTCCTTCGCTAGCGAACGGACCGCGAGCCAGCCTCGCACGAAGGACGGAAACGCTGGTGTGCCGCGTCGACGTGGGTCCACGTGAACAAGAGTCGGTGACCCTCGAGCTTCTCGCGCCGCTCACTGACGAACGTACGGTAGTCGAGAGAAACTAGCAACTAATTTCTAGAATAGGTGAGTACGCTGACTCGTATGGCGGAATGGAGCTTCCTGACCAACCACGCTCGCGCCTTGCTGTGTATCGCCCATGATCCGGGCGTCAGGCTCATCGACATCGCGGTCGCGGTGGGGATCAGCGAGCGCCGTGCCTACGCGATCGTGAACGATCTCGCCGGGGACGGTTATGTGGTCAAGGTCAAGGACGGACGACGCAACCGGTACGAGGTCCAGACCGACCTGGCCCTGCCGGGAACGGTGGTCCGGTCGGCAACGGTGGGGGACGTCCTGACCGTGCTTGTGGGTGAGGGCGTGGGTGATGCTGAAGGCGCGGGCTAGCGTCCAAGCGGAGGCCGGGTGCGGGTCAGCGACTTCGGAGCCGCTTCACACGGGGGACTCAGGCTCTCGACAGTGATTCCGGTCACACTGAACCCATGGACTCGTCTCCTCGTCTCGCCCTTGGTGGACCTGTGGGATCACCGAGCCCGGCCCGGTCTCGGCGCACCGCAACGAGACGGTGGGGCCTGCTCGCGGATCGGGGTAGGAGGGCCGCCGCAGCATTGGTTCTCATCGCTTCGGCCCTGGTCGCTGGCCCTGACTCCTCCGCCGGTGCGCAGAGCCTGGCCGACCCGGGGCTCATGGTGCTCGAGGCCTCCGCCCGCACGCTGGGCGACGCAGAACGAGCCATCGGGGAGCGTCTCGCCTTGGGGTATGCCGGTGTCGTGTCCGCTGCCGACGTGGAGGCGCTGGTGCGAGCGGTCAGTCGTCAACAGCTCGCCAACGCCTTCCTTGGCGACCAACACCTCCACACGACGGAGGCGGTCTCGCGCCGTGCGCTCACGGACTTTTTGACGCGGGGAACCCCGCTGCCGCGGGAACAAACGACGCCACGGCCTAGTTGAGCAAGGTGTACTCAACTTCAGTGAGTCTCGGTTTGACAAGAGCCGGGGTATGCCGCAAGTTGAGTCACGAAGCATCAACCCGAAGCACCATCACGGGCAACCACACTGACGCACCGACGCGCAGCTGGACCCGGCCCTCGACATAACAGGAGTGATTGACACATGGGACGTGCAG
>JBASAN010000500.1:0-7707 GCA_049650625.1 Ornithinimicrobium sp. | reverse complement strand
GTCCCTGGGTCATCAGGTATCCGAGCACGGCCCACACGACTCCGAAGACGGCGCCGAAGCCCACACAGTAGAAGATCGTGATCAGCGCGTCGCCGGAGTTGGCGAACAGGGCGAAGATCAGTCCGATGAAGAGGCCGAGCCACGCCCCGGAGAGCACCCCGCCCAGCACCACCCGGCCCATGGTGAGTCGTCCGGTCACCCGCTCGACCTGTCGCAGGTCGGTGCCGACGATCATGCAGTTCTGGACCGGGAACTCCTCGTCGGACAGGTAGTCCACCGCGCGCTGAGCGTCATCGTACTTCTCGAAGACCCCCAGCGACATCGGGTAGTTCAACGTGAGACCGGCCCCCGGTCGGGTCGAGCGTGCACCTCGTTGAGGCATTGAAGCAGTCACGCGTCCTATCTTGGCACTTTCAGGGAGCAACCGCGACGACGCGGACGGTCGGGATGGTCAACGACGCATCCACCTGCGACGGGGCTTGACGGGCCGGCGGGCGATGTCCGCGGGAGTGGTGTGCCGGAAGGCGCGATCGGCGGAAGCGATATACGTCATCCCGTGGGGGATAGCCATGGTGGTGTGGAGCCTTTCTCAGGAGTGTTTTAACGTTCACTCATTACTACGTCGTGGCGGTGCGGCTTGTTCCACCCGGACCGGTGATCTACCTCACCAGCGCCGATGCGGTGGGTATCGTGTGCCCGGTGAGCAACTCCCGAGTCTTCGTCGCCCGGCTGAACGGCCTGAGTGTCTTCGACCCGCTCGGCGATGAGGTGGGTCGCGTCCGCGACGTCGTGATGACCTTCGGGACCGGCGGCGGCACCGCCTCTCATGGGACCCGCGTCGTCGGTCTGGTGATCGAGGTCCCAGGACGGCGACGGGTGTTCCTGCCCATGACTCGGGTGACCAACATCGACGCGGGTCACATCATCACCACAGGCTTGGTGAACATGCGCCGTTTCGAACAGCGCAGGAGTGAGACGCTGGCGGTCGCCGAGCTGCTGGACCGTCGGGTCTCGGTGCGCCAGGATGGCGAGACCTGGCCCGCCGTGGTCGAGGATCTCGCTTTGGACCTGCAACGCACCCGCGACTGGAGAGTCACCAAGGTCTTCGTGCGCAAGGGCGTGCCGGAGGAGCGGCGTCCTCGAGGCCTGGGTCTGCGGCGCAGACGCGGCGAGACGATGCTGGTGGACATCGACATGGTGGGCGGCTTGTCCTCCAGCGGCCCGGTCCAGGCCGTGGACGCCCTGTTGGAGTCCTACGAGGGGCTGAAGACCGCCGACCTGGCCGAGGCCATCCACGACCTACCGTCCAAGCGGCGCGGAGAGGTGGCTGACGCCCTCACCGACTCGGTTCTGGCCGACGTCCTGGAGGAGCTGCCCGAGGACGACCGGGTGGAGATCCTGATCAACCTGGATCTGGAGCGGGCAGCCGACGTCCTGGAGGCGATGGAACCCGATGACGCCACGGACCTGTTGTCCGAGCTTCCGGACGACAAGGCCGAGCAGCTGCTCCAGGTCATGGAGCCGGACGAAGCGGCCCCCATTCGCCGACTGTTGGCCTACGAGGACGACACCGCCGGCGGGATGATGACCACCGAGCCGGTCATTCTGGGACCTGATGCCAGCATCGCCGAAGCCCTGGCGATGGTGCGGCGGGAGGAGGTCTCTCCAGCGCTGGCGTCGTTGGTCTTCGTCGCCCGTCCTCCCCACGAGACCCCTACCGGCAAGTACCTCGGCGTGGTCCACATCCAGAGGCTGCTGCGCGAGCCTCCTCAGGAGCCGGTCGGCGGGGTCCTCGACGCCGCGATCGACCCGGTTGGCCCCGAGGCCGCGCTGAGCACGGTCACAAGGCTGCTGGCCACCTACAACTTGGTGGCCCTGCCGGTCACCGACCGCGAGGGGCGGTTGCTCGGTGCGGTCAGCGTGGACGATGTGCTGGACCATCTCCTCCCGGCCGACTGGCGCGAGCGTGACGATGCGTTGGAGATGAAGGCTCATGGCTGAGGAGAAGGGCGCCTCGCGCCGCCGAAGAAGCAGTGAGCGCAGCCGCTCCAGCGACCGCCTGGACCAGCCGTTATCCAAAGAACGTCGTCGACTGTGGCGACCGAGCATGGACCCCGACACGTTCGGTCGGTTCGCCGAGGGGTTCGCCCGCTTCATGGGCACGGCGCGCTTCCTGGCGTACATGTCGCTGTTCGTCCTCATCTGGCTCCTGTGGAACACGCTGGCGCCCTCAGGGGCTCGTTTCGACCCCTACGCCTTCATCTTCTTGACCTTGATGCTCAGCTTGCAGGCCTCCTACGCGGCACCGTTGATCCTGTTGGCCCAGAACCGCCAGGCGGACCGCGACAAGGTGACCATCGAGCAGGACCGCACGCGCGACGAGCGCGCGCTGGCCGAGACGGAGTTCTTGACCCGGGAGGTCGCGTCGCTGCGCATCGCCATGCGCGACGTCGCCACGCGCGACTTCGTACGTTCGGAGCTACGCGGACTGCTGGATGACATGAGCGATCGCGGGCTGCAGATCAGTCTGGAACGTGAGGACCCCGAGGACGGCGAGCCGAGGACGAGCGAGCCGAGGAACTCCGGGCCGTAGTCGGCGACCTACGATGGGGGTATGCCTGCTCCCTCTCTCGACGCCCTGCACGCTGCCCTGGCCAAGGTCAACGACCCAGAGATCCGTAAGCCGATCACCGAGCTCGGCATGGTCGAGTCGGTCGACGCGGCCGAGACAGGCGAGGTCTCGACGACGATCCTGTTGACGGTGCCGGGCTGCCCGATGAAGGAGACCATCACCCGCGAGGTGACAGCGGCCCTGACCTCCGTTGCGAACGTGACTGCGGTCGCGGTCCGGCTCGGGGTGATGAGCGACGAGCAGCGTTCGACGTTGCGCAGCAACCTGCGCGGGGGCGCACCCGAGAAGGAGATCCCCTTTGCCCGCCCGGACACCCTGACCCGGGTGTACGCCGTGGCGTCGGGCAAGGGCGGGGTCGGCAAGTCCTCGGTCACCGTCAACCTCGCCGCCGCCCTGGCCGAGCAGGGCCTGCGGGTCGGTGTGGTGGATGCCGACATCTACGGCTTCTCCGTGCCCCGCATGCTGGGAGTGTCCCGTCCGCCGACCCAGGTCGACGACATGATCCTGCCGCCGATCGCCCAAGAGGTGAAGGTCATCTCGATCGGCATGTTCGTGCCGGGGAACCAGCCGGTGGTCTGGCGCGGGCCGATGTTGCACCGGGCCATGCAGCAGTTCCTCGGCGACGTGTTCTGGGGAGACCTGGATGTGCTGTTGCTCGACCTTCCCCCAGGCACCGGGGACATTGCGATCACGGTCGCTCAGCTGTTGCCCAACTCCGAGCTGCTCGTGGTCACGACCCCTCAGCTGGCGGCCGCAGAGGTGGCTGAGCGGGCCGGGGCGATCGCCTTGCAGACGCATCAGCGCCTGGTCGGCGTCATCGAGAACATGTCGTGGCTCGAGATGCCCGACGGGTCACGGCAGGAGATCTTCGGATCCGGCGGTGGAGCCACGGTGGCCGCGTCTTTGTCCCGCAGCATTGGCGCCGACGTGCCGCTGTTGGGTCAGATCCCGCTGGACGTCACCGTGCGCGAAGGCGGCGACGTGGGCGTGCCGGTGGTCCTCGGCCACCCCGACTCACCGGCCGCGACCGCCCTGCGGGCCATTGCCCGTGGACTGGCTGCACGGGGACGCGGCCTGGCGGGCCGCAAGCTGGGGATCACTCCGACCTGAGCCGACTAGGTGGCGTCGACGTCGAACGGCGTCGGTAGGTCGGGGTCGAACCGCTGTCGCGGACGGCGCACGGCGGCGGGACGCAGCGCCTTCTTCGGCGCTGGCTCGCCGGGGTTCCCGTCGTCCGATCCGGTCGACGTCGACTTTCGCTGGGACGAGGCCCCTGCCGGGGGGTCCACGGTCCCCATCCCGGCCAGCTCGGCGGTTGTCTTGGCCTTGTCGCTCGGCATGGCAAGGGCCTCGCGCACGATACGCCGCGGATCGTACTGACGAGGGTCGAGCTGGTCCCAGTTGACATCGTCGAACGCCGGACCCATCTCTTCCTTGATCTGGGTCTTGGCTCCTTCGGCCATGTCGCGCAGGGTGCGCACCAGTCGAGCCAGACTCGCGGCATACTCCGGGAGCTTGCTCGGCCCGAGGATGACCACGGCCAGGATCAGAATCAGGAAGATCTCACCGCTACCGAGGTTCAGCACGCCCCTCCACCCCCGGTCACTGTGAGGCTCCGCGCAACGTCATCGTCAGCGTGCGCTCTTTGCCGTCCTGCGAGCGCACCAGAAGCGTGACATCCTCGCCGATCTCCCGAGCGCGTAAGGTCACGATGAGGTCGCTGCCGTCGGCGATCCGCTCCCCGTCGATAGCCAGGATGACGTCACCAGGCTCGACTCCCGCTTCGTCGGCAGGCCCGCCGGAGACCACGGGGTCGGTGCCGGCGTCGGACTCGCGCTGCACCCGCGCGCCCTCTCCGCTGTAGGCCAGGTCCACGAAAACGCCGATCACGGGATGGTCACTGGTGCCTGTCTCGATCAGGGACCGGGCCGTCCGGGCCACCTGGGCCGACGGGATAGCGAAGCCCAGCCCGATGCTGCCGCCGGGCCCCAGCCCTCCCTGCCCAGGCAGCTGGGCGATGGCCGAGTTCACCCCGATCACCCGTCCGGTCGCGTCCAGCAGCGGTCCCCCGGAGTTGCCCGGGTTGATCGCCGCGTCGGTCTGGATGGCGTTGATGAAGGATGCGGTCTCACTGTCCCCGGCCACCACCGGTCGATCCAGCGCCGAGACGATGCCGGCGGTGACGGTGGACTCCAGTCCCAACGGTGCACCCACGGCGACCACCGGCGCCCCGACTTGGGCCTGCGCGGAGTCAGCCAACTCCAGGGCCGGCAGACCGGTCCGGTCCACTCGAAGCACGGCGATGTCGTATGCCGGGTCGCCGCCGACGATCTCGGCTTCCAACGGGGCCGAGTCCATGAACTCCACGCTCACCGACTCCTGGGCGTCCATGGCCTGCTGCACCACATGGAGGTTGGTGACGATGTAGCCGGCCGTGTCGATGACGAATCCCGAGCCCACTCCCCCCTCGGTCTCGCTGCCGACGGTGATCAGCACCACGCTGGGCAGTGCGCCCTGGGCGATGGCCGTGACCGATCCACGCTGTCCGCTGCCACCAGCGGCCGAAGCCAGCGGCAGAGTGGACACCAGCGAGGGACGCTCCTGGTCGGGGTCGAGGGCCCCCATCGCGAACGCACCGATGGCGCCCCCCAGAATCCCGGCGACCAGGGCCAAGGCCACCACGGCTGGGTCGGCGCGGCGTCGCGACGAGGGGTCAGCAGATCGCTGCGCAGGATGCACGGGCCACGACATGCAGTGATTGTGCCTGATCCACCCGGTGGCCGGTCAGCCGAAGGTCGGCAACGGGACCGTGCCGGCCCCTCGGCCGGTGGCCGGTGCCGTCGCACCGCTACGAGCGGGCGCACGGTGAGCCAGCGACTGCCTCAGCTGGGCCCGGCCGCGGTGGATGCGCGATCGCACCGTGCCGAGCTTGATCCCCAGCGTCTGAGCTACCTCTTCGTAGGAGTATCCCTCGATATCGCACAACACCACGGCCGCCCGGAAGTTCGGGGCCAGGGCGTCCAGAGCCTGCTGGATGTCTCCGTCGAGATGGGTGACATCGAAGCTTTCCTCCGGCCCGCTCAGTCGCGAGGGGAGCCGAGCGGCGAACTCATCGGAGAGCGCGTCGAAGCGGATGCGCTGCTTGCGGCGCGCGCGGTCCAGGAAGAGATTCGTGGTGATCCGGTGCAACCATCCCTCGAACGTGCCGGGGCGGAAGCTGTCCAACGAGCGGAAGACGCGGATGAAGACATCGTGCGTGAGGTCCTCGGCGTCGTGCTGGTTGCCGGTGAGCCGGTAGGACAGCCGGTAGACCCGCGCCGAGTGCTGGCGCACGACCTCGTCCCAGGTCGGCTGCTCCCACACCTGCTCGTCGTCCATGTCGGCCTCTCGGATGCGCAACCCCCTTGGCCGCGTTGTACGCACCAGAGTTCCACCGCATCCTGAGCATTCGCTGACAGATTAGGCTGGCGCCATGGCTGCACAACGGATGACCTCATGGACCTACGCCGAGAACTTCATATCCTCTCCCGACTCGATGGCCGCGGCCGGTGCGGCGGCCGCCCGGATCGGTGTCGACGCCTTGTCGCCGGCCGTCGGCGCTTCGCTCCGGATGTTGGCCGCCGCCCTGGACGCTGGACACGTCATCGAGGTCGGCACGGGAGCGGGAGTCTCCGGGCTGTGGTTGCTCGACGGCATGCGCTCCGACGGCATCCTGACGTCCATCGACCCCGAGCCGGAGCGGCAGCGTGCGGCCCGAGCGGCCTTCGCGGCTGCGGGAGTGCCCCCGCAGCGCACTCGCGTGATCAGCGGAGAGGCCCTGCAGGTGCTGCCCCGGATGACCGACGGCGCCTACGACATGGTCTTCGTCTCCGCGGACCATCAGGGTGATGCGGCCTACGTCGAGCAGGCACTGCGTCTGCTCCGTCCCGGGGGGGCGTTGGCGGTGGCCAACATCCTGGGCCATGACAAGGTCGCGGACCCGGCGGCTCGGGACGACCTCACGTCGGCGATCCGGGAGCTCGGCAAGAGCATCCGCGATGACGAACGACTGCGCTGCGCCGTACTTCCGGTCGGAGACGGCCTGCTGACCGCCGTCCGTCGGTAGCCTTCGGCCGAGGCTTCGAGCGGGGTGCTGCTCGCACCACCCCAGCACAAGACCCCGCGACCCAAAGGGGCGCGGGGTCTTTGCGTATGAGTTTCGGTTAGCCCAGGCACTCGGAGATCGCGTCGCCGAGTGAGCCCGCCTCCTCAGCGTTCATCTCGACGACCAACCGGCCGCCCCCTTCTAATGGCATCCGCAACACGATGCCACGGCCCTCCTTGGTGACCTCAAGGGGGCCGTCCCCGGTGCGGGGCTTCATTGCAGCCATAGCGAACCTTCCGTCTGACGCGGCGAACCACAAGGCCCACCGCATGGGCACGGGGGCACGATTTCCCTCCTATTATCCACGGCCGTTGGCGGGTCGGCCTAATCGTTCGGGCAGACTGGTGCGCCGCCGGACGCTCGTCCCGACACGCGACCACTCAGAAAGCAGCCAGATGCCCCAGATGCTCAGCCCCGAACTGGTCACCGTGCGTCGAGAGGCCGCCGTGGCCACCGTTCGGCTGGAACGCCCGAACGCGATGAATGCGTTGGACCTCGCCACCAAGGAGGCGCTGCTGGCCGCGTTGCAGGACGTCGCCGGCGATGCGGGCGTCCGCTGTGTGGTGCTGACCGGGAGCGGCGACGCCTTCAGCGTCGGGCAGGACCTCAAGGAGCACGTCCAGCTCCTGCACGACCAGCCGGAGCAGGTATGGCGCACGGTGCGCGAGCACTACAACCCGATCGTGCGACTGCTCACTGAGATGGACAAGCCGGTTATCGCGGCGCTGAACGGGGTGGCCGCGGGCGCGGGTGCCTCCTTCGCCTTTGCTGCCGACCTGCGATACCTGGCCGACACGTCCGGATTCACCTTGGCCTTTGCCGGAGTCGGGCTCTCCTGCGACTCGGGCGCCTCGTGGACGTTGCCCCGACTCGTGGGGATGGCCAAGGCCAAGGAGCTGATGATGCTGGGTGGCCGCGTCGACGCGGCTAC
>JBASAN010000499.1:0-12586 GCA_049650625.1 Ornithinimicrobium sp. | reverse complement strand
GTCAAGAAGACCGCCTTCTACGTACGTATCGGCAACGGCACCAAGGAGCTCCCTGAGGGCCCCGAGAAGCAGAAGCTCATCGCGAGCCGCTGGGGCAACAGGGCGTCCCCCGGCGCGGCCGCGCAAGAGGAGGGTTGAGTGGCAGCCCGAGCCATGTGCCCGCTGTGCACGAGTGACGAGGACCTCGAGATCACCGTCCGGCACGACGACGGCCGTCGCGAGGTCCGATGCCCACGTTGCGACTTCAGCTGGCCTGACGCGCAGGCCGAGCCATCCTCGCCGACCAAGGCGACCAGGGCGACGCCGCGAACGGGGAGCAGCATCCCCGAGCTGCGCGACCGGCTCCCGAAGGCCAGCGACGTGGACGCCGCCACCCGTGAGCGCGTCGAGCGCCTGAAGGTCGACCTGGCCGGCACCTACCCGGTGTTCGACGAGCGCGTCGCGGCCTTCTGGGCCCACTACCAGCAGGTCTTCTCCGAAGAGGGGCTGTGGGCCTGCGACCCGCAAGACCTCAAGGACTTCGCCAACGACCCCACTGGCGCGGAACCGGGGAACATGTCGGGCTTCAACATTGCCTGGAACACCATGGGCGCCGATGCCGCAGCAGAGTCCACACGCAGGACCATCCACCACCTGCTCCACGGCCCCCGCGAGACCCACCTTGAAGACCGCCTCAACGAGCTCCTCGAAGGCGAGAAGGCTTTCGCGATGAGGGGTTTCAAGGAGGCCCTGCTGACCAAGGTGCTGTGCGTCATGTACCCCGAGCGGTTCCTGACGCTTCTCACCTACACCTCGCCCCGGGACGGCAAGCGCGAGATCGCCCGCAAGGTCTACGGCCTCGAGCTGCCCCCACCCGACCGTGTGAGCTGGACCCGCGGGCGCCTGATCACGTGGAGCAACGACATCTTGCGTGAGCTCGTCGGAGACGGGTTCACCAACCAACAGCACGCCGCGGAGTTCCTGTGGCGGGCCAAGGACCACCAGGGAGATCGACATGACTGAGACACCCGTCGCCATCGACGCAGTCGACGGCGGCCTCGACGAACCCGACGACCTGCCCCGCTTCCACGAGCTGCTCGGGCCCGCACTCGCCGCACTCGCCGAGGCGGATAAGCCGCAACGCACCTGGGAGGTCGTCGCGACGGTCGCAGATCGCCAGGGCCTCAGCGGGAACCAGCGGAAGCAGGCCATCCCCAGCGGTCAGCGTCGCTTCGACAACCGGCTCAACTGGGCACTGAGCTACCTCTTTCAGGCCCAGGTGGTCAGCAAGCCCAGCCGCGGCGTCTACGAGATCACCGACCGAGGACGCGAGCTGCTGGCGCAGCACCCGGACGGCTTCGCAGTCGAGACGCTGCGCCAGTACGAGGAGTTCCTGGCCTTCCAGGCGCGTTCTCGCAACCGCAACGGCGCACGCCACCTCGAACCAGGACCGGCCGAGGATGACCGCACCCCGCTGGAGCAGGTAAGCGCGGCCGTGGAGCAACTCGACACCGACGTTGCCGCCGAGCTCGTCCAGCGCATCCACACCGCCCCGCCGGTGTTCCTCGAGAAGGCGGTCCTGCGACTGCTGGTAGCCATGGGCTACGGGGGCAGCCACGCGGACGCGCTGCACCTCGGCGGGCCAGGTGACGGAGGCTTCGACGGCGTCATCAACCAAGACCAGCTCGGCATCGGGCGCGTCTACGTCCAGGCGAAGCGCTACGCCCCCGAGAACAGCGTGGGGCGCCCCGAGGTGCAGGGCTTCGTCGGTGCGCTGCACCACGCCGGTGCCGCTGGTGGAGTCATGATCACCACGAGCCGCTTCAGCGCCGAGGCCATCGAGTTCGCGCGCACTATCACCCCCCGAGTCATCCTCATCGACGGCGCGAGGCTCGGCCGGCTCATGGTCACTCACGGAATCGGCGTCCAAGAGCGCCAGGTGTTCCGTGTGGTTGAGACCGACGAAGACTTCTTCGACCAGGCCTGAGAGCTAGCACCGATGACCTTCCAACTGCCCCGAGCGTTGCGAACCGACGACGACAAGGACGCGCTCGGTCTTCTGGGCCGCTACTTCGGCGCCAGCGGCCGCGCCTACGTGGGCGCCGAGTTCGACACCTGGGACAGCAGCGGCACCCGTGCAGACGACGTTCATCGGTTCACCCCCGACGACCTCGTGACGATGGCGTTCCTCTCGGTGCCGATCCGCGGGGTTGCCGCGCGTGCCCTGCTGCGCGACCGGGCAGAGGAGTTCACCTCGCTGCTGAAGCAGCTGAAGGTAGATCAGGACCTGGTGGACGTGGAGGAGCCACTCCACGACGACTGGGTCGGCTGGCAGATGATGCGGGCCCTGCGCTCCCTCGACGGCGTCGGCGCAACGCGCGGCAGCAAGCTGCTGGCCCGCAAGCGGCCCCGACTACGACCGATCTACGACAGCGTGGTCGCACGGGTCACCCACACGAAGAGGGAACAGTGGGAGCCCGTGCGGGTCGCACTACGCGCCGACGACAGAGCCCTCCACCAACGTCTCGTGCACCTCCACTCCGAGGCGCGGCTGTCATCGCAGGTTCCGCCGCTGAGGGTCCTGGACGTGGTCGCCTGGATGGAGGGCAAGGACAAGGGCTGGTAGGCGCCTGAGGCTCGCTCGCTGCGACATCAGCGCTAGGCCGTTCAGGCTCGCTGCAGGCGCAATGAGCCAACGATGTCGCTCGCCCCGAGCGTCGCTCACCCCGGGCGAGCTACCAGAGCCCTTGCACCAGCCGAGCGAGGTCGGCGATGGCAGCGTTCTGGTGCCGGTACCGGTGGTAGAGGTCGAGCGCCTCGCCCCGCCCGTTCGCGGCCCAACCGTCGTAGAGCCGAACCTGATCCTTGAGGTCGGCAGTACCGCCACGTCCCAAGACCCCGTCGTGGCCACACCCACACACCGCGCGGCCCGGACCGGACCGGTCAGCTCCACAGCCTCCCCGGCCCCGATAGCCAGCCAAACCCCTCAACCTCCGGGGGCAGTCCAGGGTGCGGCGCAGCCGCATCGCGCAGAGACGCCCCGTCGTCCCTGGGCGTCCTTGACTGGTTCCCGGAGGTCGGAATCCTGATGCGGCGGGGGGAGGAAGCAACCCCCAGGCAGGCACACATCGGCCGGCGGCCGCATGACCACCCAGTCGTCTCATGACACAGATGTCGAGCCGGCTACGCCGGCACCCCGCTGTTCCCGGGCGCCGGGGGAGTGTTCCTCCTTCCCGGGTTTTCGACTCTGGGGCCGCGCGGCCTCCACGCAACCCCGCACCCGGATACCGCTCGGGCGCCGGACCCGGCTGCTCGGCGCTGCGCTTACTTCCTCCCACCCGGCCCCGGTACCGGGGTTGCCCTCCGCCCGCTCAGCGGCCCCGACATCTCCAAGCACCCAGGGAGGACGAAAAACGGTTGGCAATTTAAAAGCCAGAGGCACCACCGAACCTCCGGGTGACGGCCCACGTCGGTCATCACGCGCTGCGGCGCTGCTCACCCGACCTGATCACCCGGGGAGAGGCCCAACCTCCGCGAGCCGGCGCCGTCGGTACGCGCAAAGCCACGACCCCGGGCTGTCACCGCTCACGACCCCCGCCATCTCGACCGCGTCCGGCCATCCCCAGGGGGTAGGGGCTGGGACGCTTCCCAGTCGCCGTGGCGTTCAAGGTGGCGGCCAGGTCACGCCGCGAAGCCAGCGGCGCCCACCCAGGCAACGCAACAGACAGATCATCCGGCGGGCCACCCGGCGCGCTGGCTTCGTTCAGGGCCGCGGTCAGGGCCCGGTAGAGGGGGCCCTTGTGTCCCACGCGGTGCGGGGGCTGCGCCCCGAGCCGATCCTTCTGCCGCAGCGTCCCCGCGTCACGGTTGAGCTCGTAGCGGGTCGCGTGGACCGTCTCGCGCAGCACCGACTCGGTGGCACCGGCCAGGGTCAGAGCCTCAGCCTGGCTGAGACCGACCGGGCCGGTGTGGCGCACGAGGGCCTGGGTGATGTCGCGCTGCTGCCACAACGCCGCCCGGTTCACCCCCCGCACCGAGTCGACGTCGGCGAGCGACTCCACATGGGGCAGCAGCCTCTCCCAGGTGCCGGCGAGACGTGCGAACTGCGAAGAAAGATCAAGACCCACACCCGCACCAACATCCGCACCCGCAGCCGCTGGACCTGGGCCTGGATGGTGGGTGGTGGAGAGCTGGGTGCGCATGCACACGCACAGGTCGAACTGGTTGCGTGCCACCACTAGCGCGGTCGTGGCGTCCATGCTCCGCAACGTCGAGGAGAACGAGTCGACCTCGCTGGGGGCCTGCAGAAACGCCGCGAGTTGACGTTGCGCGGCCACGAGGTCACCCAGCCCGTTCACGACCTGACCTTCTCCACTCGGGGCCGGCCGGGACGTCGAGGCCGCGGTGGCCAGGTCCACCTCCGCCGAGGTCGCGTGCCAGCCGGCGGTGCGCGCGACCTGGGAGGTTGCCATCCGCAGCTCCGCCAACGACCAGAGCTTTCCACCCGCCGGAGGGGCCTCGAGCCGATGGTCGACCAGGAGCCCGCGCCTACTGAGGTCGACGTCAAGGACCGCGACGGCCTCGACGCACGTCGCGGCATCACCCAGGACATGCCAAGCCCCGCCCGGGTCGACCAGCCACGGCTGGGTCGCCGCACTGGCCAGCGCGTGGGTGCCCGCGGTCAGCTCCACCGCCACCCGGCGCCACAGCTCCACCACACGGTGGTTGCTCGCCGTGCCCAGGGCCTCCACCGGCGACAACACCACTCCAGCCACGCCAGCCTGACCAGCATTGCCAGGACCAGGCGGGTCAGCCGGCATCCGGTTCTGGTCTGCGACGGAGGTGGGGGAGCGGGGCAGATGGTGCAGCGCACGCTCAAGGATTCGACCAGGTTGTGAGCCCAGCGCCGCGATGGTCAGGTCCACACCCCGTTGCGGCGCGTGGTGCAGGTTCAACCCCAGGTGGACCAGCCGCTCATGCAGCGCGTCGATCGCCGCCTCGCGGCATGCCACCAGCTGTGCGCAGTCCGTGGAGCCGGCCGCCCGCATGCCCACAGCGCCGCCAGCCTCGGCACTGTTGGTGTGGCCCAGGAGCTGGCTCAGGAGCGCCGTGGCCGCTTCCTGGTGGCCCCCGTAGCTTCTGGGGGCGTGCGTGGGCTCTGCCGAGCCGGACCCGGTCTCAGTAGTCATCGGCGGTATCGCCGGCACGGTCATCCGCGTCGAGAACCTGCGCGGCTGAGGCGGGCTTGGTCACGTCCGCGGTGAGGGCGGTGAGTGCGGCGTGGACGTGTTCGTGAGCACGCAGGTAGCGCAGTGTCGTGGCCAGGTCGAGCGAGGTGGAGGCCAGGACCGTGAGCTGACGTTCAAGGTCAGCTACTACCGCACCTACTTCACGCCCGCGCACATCAGTGGTGGCGCGCTGGGTGGGGGCCAATTCGCTGTAGTCCTCTAGCTCCGCCAACGCCCACGACAGTTCCATGCCCGCCCTGGTAGGTAGGTGTGCGCCCAGCTGTACGAAGATCGCCGCGAGCAGTCCTACCGCCTGGGTGAACCCCGGATCGGCGACGGTGTCCTTGGGGCGTGGGTCGGCGTACGACCCACCAGCAGCTGCACCGGGCGGCGGGTCTGCACGAGCAGCGCGAGGCTCGGAATGGCCGGGCGATCCTGCGGCGTCTACAGGCATGGTGTCCTCCGAGAGTCCCGAGACCAGCACCCCTCAGAGCGTCCAGGGCGTCCCGGGCATCCAGCCTATGACGCCGCGGCGGCGCTTGGCACCTGCTTGTGCAGCAGCCGTGGAGGTTCCGACCGGTTCGAGGTGGGGTCTGCTGCGGCGGCCCGTGCGCTGGGGTGGATTCGCGACCCGTGAGTGTGGCCGCCGGCGGCGCGGAGGTCGACGGTGAAGACGAAGCCGTGCTGGTGCTCGGAGGTCACCGAGACCCGGCCCTGGTGCTAGCGCACGGTGGACTCGACAATGGCTAGTCCCAGCCCGGTGCCTTGGATGTGGTGCTCGCGGGCGGTGGAGGGGCGGAAGAACCGGGTGAACAGGTCGCCCTGTTCGGCCTCGGGGATGCCGAGGCCGTTGTCGCTGACCGCGATGCGCGCCACCGCGCCGTCGCCGCAGGGGAGGCTCGCGCGCTGGGCTCCCGAAGTCATCTGGGAGTGTCGGGACCCCGGTTGAGGTGTCCCTTTGCGCCCACATAGACGCATGTCGGGCTCTTACTACGGCGGCCGCACCTCGATGACTGCGACGCCGTCGTGGTGGACGAGCCCGGCAAGTAGGGTCACTGGCCGAGGAGCATACGAGTGGTGGGGGCTCGGTCATGACGTACATAGGCGCAGGGTTGGAACCGTGGACCCGCCGGGCGGAGGTGCCTGCCCGTTTCGGCGTCACCAGACCACGGGTGTCTGCCACACCTCAGAGGGAGGGCAGGTCGTCGAGTTCGAGTCCGAGTCGGAGCGGCAGAACCTGGTCGAGTCCCCGGTAGCCCGCGCACATTCGCCAGCACACCAGGAAGCTGAGAATAGCCATGCGGGTGACTCGGTAAGGGAGGGTTACGTCGTCGTGGGCGAACCCAGTGACGAGGCCGTTGGAGTCTCGGTGCAATGACTCGTAGACCACGTGAGGGGTCGGGTGGCTGGCGTTGGAGAGGTATGCGTACATCCCGCCGGTATTCCACGAGGACCTGGTGGCCGTGGTGATGTAGGTGAGACTCTCCTCCAACCCGGGCTGATGCTGGTCGCGCAGCCTGAATTGGGTCTTCCGCCGGGCCCCACACGTGGGGCAGGCGGGACCTTGGTGCTCGGCTTGGATCTCTGACGGATAGAAGAGGGCAGGTACCTCCACCTGGCGCAGTTTGTGGACTGCCCCGCCCAGCTTGGAAGCGTTCGGGTGCCCGAGTTGCGTCGCGGCCGCCTTCGCACGAGTAGCGTCGCTGATCTGAGCAAGGGTCGTCCTGGCTGCGCGGTCGCGCACTGAGTTGATGTTCGGGTCCAGCAACCACGCGACGTAGCCAGCTATCTCGAAGATCGAGCGTGTCAGTGGAACTGGAGCGAAGATCACCTGCCGGTCTCGAAGTAGTACACGGAGAGCCTCGAGGTACTGCGCAGACTGCGATGTCATCAAGAGACAAGACTCGGCGGCTCGCCCAGCGGCCGAGGAGTCCCAGTAGCGGGTCGTCTTGACGGTCCTCTTGGCCTTCGCCGTTCCGGTCCAGTACGTGCTGGTCTTCACTGTGCCCGGCCCAATCTGCCGCTTGAGACGCCCTTCCTCCCACCTGAGCAGTGAGACGTCCGCCGGCCCCCAGTCGGTGGAAAACCCGAAGTCGGCGTAGTGGTCGAGGATTTTGTCGACGTGATTGGCGGTCGCGTCCAGAATGTTCGCTTGGTCGCTACTGGCGTACGACCGGGGCCGGGATTTCATCGGCAGATGATGGCAGTTCCTGGGCTCGCCCGGTCTCAGTTCCGGTTGAGCCCATACTGGCGGGTGAGCAGCGCCCGCTTGTAGTGGGATTCGGCTTCGTCAACGTTGGCCGCGGGAACGCTGGGGCCGAAGACCCGCAGGACGCTGAAGACCAAGTGGCGGGCGTGAGTGGGGTCTAGGCCTGCTAGGTGGCGTAGCGCGAGGTTGCCGCCGTGTCCGTCGCGGGCGTATGCGGTCCAGCGGCCCAGGAGGCGATCGCCGCCGTCTGCCTTCCCGACGTACAGCTGACCGGTGTTGGTATCGGCTTTGAGGTAGACCCCTTGGACGGCGCCGAGGGCGGTTCGCCAGGAGGCGTAGCGGGAGTCCTCGATGACTTCGATGAGCTCGGCCTGGCTGACGAGGACCGGTCGAACCCGGGGAGCGGGACGGTCTCGGGGTCGGCGATCTCGACGAGAGGGAACGCTGCGGCGGCGTGTCCGGTCTTGGCCCAGTTCACGGCGTCGCGTGACCACTCAACGACGAGTCGCCCGACGAGGGCGGACAGGGCGTCGGTGGGGCGGAGGTCGAAGTGTCGGTGGGGCTTCGGTGGCTTCGTCGGGGATTTCACCGAGGCTGTCGTAGGCGGTGAGGGGGCGGGAGCAGCGGCCGCCGTCTGCCATGAACGTGAACCACAGCCGCGGCGGGGTCTTCCCGAGCTTGCTGCTATGTCCCTGCCGGCGGGTGTAGTCGAGGACCTTGTGGCGGTGAGGTCGGCAGCGGTCTCGAGGCCGCCGGCGGTGGAGGTGTGCCGGACGACGACAACGTCGCTGAGATCGATGCCGGCGGCGGTGAGGTTGTGCCCCAGGGTCAGGTCGCCGGTCGGCGATGCCACTGTCATCTGGCCAACCTAGTAACGCATGTTCCGCGGCCTCTCGGTCGCTGGCCGAGAGTGGTGGGCGCGGGTCCGGTCGAGAGCGAAGGTCAGGAGAAGTCCCTGACCGGATCGGTCTCCTTGTACTTGCGCCAGGATTCTCTCCAGGGGGCGTTGGCTGCGCTGCCTCCGGACAACAGGTGGGTCGCGAACTGGCCGGCGACGTCGTGCCAGGAGTGGGTCAGGGTCACTGCCTTCCCCTGCATTGCGGTGTCCCCGTCCTCGGGGATGTAGTGCACGAGGAATCGATTGTCGAACTCGTCGGGCTGTGTCGACCAGGAGCCCTCCTCTGGGCGCTTCGGATCTGCGATGTGTTGGCAGATGACACGGTCGGGGAAGCCCTTGCTGGTGAACTGGCTGAATGTCGGGTCGAGGACCCAGCCGGGCTTCTCGACTATGACCACGGCGTGCCCGGCCCAGCCGCTGTCGGCCTGTTCTCGGAGGGAGTCCCAGTCCCAGTCGGGGTTCCCGAGCCCGTGTGCGAGGGCGTAGTCGACGGCGCCCTGGCTGGTGAACAGCGCCTGGGTCTCGGACAGGTCGTTGGGGTTGTAGAAGGCGATGGTGTGGACCAGCTGGACTCGGGCGCGGACTCCGAGGGAGTCGAGGACGGCGGTGAGGAGGGCGCTTGCTTCTACGCACTCTGCTTCGTCGTCGAACCAGGTTCCAACGGCTACTAGAGCCTCTTTGATGAGTAAGGTTGTGCGCTTGGCTTTGCGCTCCCGGTTGGCGATGGCGCGGCTTTTGACCATGGGTCCCCCTGACGAGTCGGGTAACAGTGTGCGGCACGGCGGTCGCGGGTGCTACGAGGTCAGCCTGCGTTGGGAGCGATGTGATCTGCCCCCGGTTTCAGACCGTCCGGGGAACCGGGGGCACTTCATGATGCACGCCACTGTCGGGGCGATGCTCGTAGTCGCAGATGGTGATCGGGGCGTGTGCCACGTCTGCGGTGACGCCCTAGCGTTAGTCTCGGCCGGCCACCTGCGCCGCCACGGCCTCAACCCGGGCCCCTACAGGGCCAGGTTCGGGTTGAACCGGAAACAGTCGCTACGAGCGCCAGCCCTGGCCGAGTCCCGCAGGTTGGAAGGCTAACGCAGGAGGGTTGAGAACGCCGGGGTCCGTGACGGCCTGGCGCAGGGTCAGCAGATGGCCCGGACCGGGGCCCTCTACGCGCTCGGTGCGGCGGCACAACCAGCTGGCACTCGGCGGACCTAGGGCCGGGTTTCGTCCTCCCGCGGAGGCGCGTCCTTCCGTTACTTGCCGAGCGCGAACGTCGGTCCGCGGGGGCGCGGGACGGGTGGACGAACGGGCACTAGTTCTCGGGTTCGCCAGTCTCGAGGAGTACCTCGAGCAGCGTCGGACGGAGGGTTCGACTGCGCACCGGGTCCGCGTCAAACGCGGGTGTGGGCGGGTCGGTCGCCGCGACGATCCTGGCAAGAGCGGTAACCGCCGGGGCCCTCCAGTTGCGGAGCCCTCCAGCCGTGGACGAACGGCACGACCGTCGTACCATCGTAGTAGGACGCGTCGATTCGTTGCCTCCCCCTAGTCGGTCCCACACTGTAGATTGCGGAAACCGCAATCGGTCCCCACCTCGACAGGGAGCCCGCAACCTCATGGCCACAGCCCAGGACATCGTCGCGCGCATAAAGCAGCAGCTCGTCTCGCGCCACGACCTGAACCAGCGCACGCTAGCGGAGCGCGCTGGGCTGTCTGTGACCCAGATGAACCGGGTGATGACCCACTCCCGCAGGATCACCGCGACCGAGCTCGCAATGATCGCTGACGCCCTGGACGTCCCTACCTCCGACCTACTCGGCGAACCAGCAGCCGCGCTCAGCGTGGCCGCACGTGTCGGCGGCGCCGAGCGTGTCGCCGAACTCGAAGGGCCGTTTTCACGCGCCGAGCGTCTCCTCGCCGTCCGCGAGCTCCTCGACCGAGTAGCTACCCGCCCCGACACAGCAGCAACCCCCGACGTGACCCTTCCGTCGAAGAGCGGACTCGAGAAGGAGCGTGGCCGCCTCGCCGCGCTCGCACTACGGTCCGCTCTCGGGCTCGACCCTGGTGACGCCGTGGACGACCTCCACGAGATCGCGGGCAGATTCGGTCTAGACGTCTCTACGCAACCACTTCCAGCTGGCCTGCACGGACTCCTGGTTGCCGGAGCCCGTCCCGCCACGCCCTACGGCGACACCGGGGCGCCGGCGGTCGCCCTGTTGAACGCAGCCGACTCTCTCGGCCGGCGCCGGTTCACCTTGGCGCATGAGCTCTGCCACCTTCTCTTCGGTGACGCCCAGGCCCAGCTCGCCATCGCCGATTACAAGGGCAACGCAACCAACCGCGACAGCCGCTGGACTACCGAGAACCTCGTCGAGCTCCGAGCGGACAATTTCGCCGGCACTCTTCTTGCCCCCAACGACGGCGTCCGAGCCCTCGCCGAGGAGCACGGCCCGCGGCCACCGCGCGCCGCTGACGGGACGCTGACGGTCGAGCTCGCTCGCTGGTGCGCAGCACTCGTGGCACGCATCGCAGCCTCGTACGCGATGAGCTATGAGAGTGCCTGCTACCGGGCGAACGACGCGGGCGCTCTCAATGACGACGAGCGGACCGCGGCCATGCAGAAGGGGGCTACGCGTGGGTTCGCCGAGGCTGGTTTTGCCGACGTTGGAGCTGAGCTCACCGCTGCCGCGGACGGTGTCGAACCACCCGCGACGCTTCTCGCGCAGGCGCTCGCCGCCTACCAGGCCGAGGAGCTCGGCCTGAAACCGCTCGCCACGTTGTACGACCTCACCGAACCTGCTGAGTTCGAGGAGCTTCGGGCACAGCTGACTGCCGCCGGCTGGAGCCCGGGCGCCTCCTCCATCTTCTAGAACTCGCGTTCGCCAGTACGAGGTCGATGGGAACCTGCCCACGCGCGGCAACGCGCCGCCCCGGGCACCGCGCGAAGACCCCGGTCGATCCGGTGCGGCGGGTCTGCTCGGGACCAACTAGGGGATGTGGAAGAACTCCGCGCCGGTCGGCCGCCGGTCGGCCGGGATGCGTGCGACCTCGTCCATCCGAAGGTGCAGCAACCACGCCGCTTCGGCGTCCAAACCCTGTTCTCCGGCCGCCACGATCTCGAGCAGCACCTGCGCTGACGTCCGCGCCCCTAGCCGCTTCCGCTGCGCCAGCTTCAGCGCCTTGCCGTCGTTGCTGATGAGGACCTGCGGGAACGGGACTCCTGAGTGCCTGCGAGCGTGAGCGGCCGCCCGGAGCTGCGCGGCGCGGACAGTAGCGCACTCACCTCGGTGGGTCCACTGGTCGTCGGCGCGCAGCGGCTGATCAGCCTCCGGCATCTCGACGAGCTCTTCGCGGAGCCTGCGGATCTCAGGCTCCTCATTGAAGTCCAGCTGCTCGTACGGTCCGAACACCGCGGTGGCAGAGGGCTTGTCGAGGTGCCGACACGCCGCGACGACCTTGCACCACTTGGCGTACGCGGCACGGTCCTGGTCGTCGTCCCACGGCATTGGCGGCTCGCGGCGCTGGTCTGCCTTGTTGAGCCACTCCCGGTAGACGTCCTCAACGACAAGGAGCCGGTTGCCGTAGTGGGCCCGCAGCAGTTCGAGGCAGCCGGCGTGCTGGAAGGCGATGCCGACACCAGTCTCGGCCCAGTACACCGCGGTGTCATGGCGGCCCTTGCCGAGTATCGGTGCCTCGGCGGCACTGGAGATGACCGTCGCCTTCTTCATCACCTCCGCTGGCGTAGGGATGCGCAATGCAGTCACTTCCCCCTCGATGTCGAACTCACCGAACCCACCGAACCCAACCGAATCCGGCGATGTGCAGTGCCGTCCGTGCCAGACCTTGATTCTCGCTCACTAGGCCGAGAGTCCTGGGACGGGGCGCGCCGCCGAAGTGACTTCAGACCGGTCTTGGCGGGGTGCGCGTTCGCAGCAGCCGCCACGAACAACTCCGCCCGGCCGGGCCAGTGGCCGGCCGGTCCGAGTACGCGCTTGCAGAACTGCGGGTGAAGGCCTCGTATCCCCGCCCCAATCGCCCTCTTCCCGCTGCGAGTGCAATTCGATACTGCGCCTTGCCGCCGCTTCCGGGCTGTCTTTCCTAGGACTGAACCGGAGCGGCTCGAACCCAAAGGAGCGGCATACTGGCTAGAGGGAGACTTGGGTGACCTACTGGGCTGGGCCAACGGCCAAGGACCACGACCGGGAGAAGGTTGCCCACCTAGCCTCAGATCAGTTCGGCGAAGCCGGAGTGGCCGCTGGCGCCAGCCTGTACGTGATCAACTAC
>JBASAN010000498.1:0-3076 GCA_049650625.1 Ornithinimicrobium sp. | reverse complement strand
TGAGCACACGGCCGGAGCCATCGCTTCGGCGTACCGCAGACATCGTGTTCAGCAAGCAGCGCGTGGCTGTCTTCATCGACGGTTGCTATTGGCACTCGTGCCCCGAGCACGCGACCGTGGCCCGGTCACATGCCGAGTACTGGGCGTCGAAATTGGCTCGGAACGTGGAGCGAGACGCCGATACCAACCGAAGGCTGAGCGATGCCGGTTGGACTGTGCTGCGATTTTGGGAACACGAGGATCCCCAACAGGTAGCCGACAAGATTCGGAGCCTAGTTGGAAGAGCCGACGGCAGGTAGGTTCGGACCGCTCGTTGCGCGTTCACAGAGGGGGTCCAGGCTACGGGGTGGCTTCTACCACGGGTCCGAGCTGCCATCATCTCCTCCAGCACAGCCGACACGCTGTTTGAATGTCATCGAGATCGCCCGGTGCTGCGATCGACGGTCCAGGAGACCTTGATCCGGAACGATATCGATCGTCGCCCGACTTGTCGCTGCCTACGGTCCAGAGGCCACGCGGTCGTCGTGGTGCAGTAGGGGACCGAGGCTCGAAACGACGGGCGACGATCCGGGCATCCACGCAACGCCCCCACCGGCGCGAGCACCCAGGTCGACCCGACCTTGCCGGTTGACACGACTACACGCGACCCGCCGAACGAGGCACCGCGACAGTTCGACCGAGGCTCAAGAGCAAGGCGTGCCGCGCGTCTGGCGTCCGCTGTCGGACGTTCAGCGTAAGCTTGCCCGCGTGTTCGATTTCGTGGACTACTTTGCCGGCGTGGGGGGCTTTCATGCTGCCCTCGCTGGGTTGGGAGGACGGGCCGTTCAGGCGTGTGAGATCGATCCCAAGCCTGCGGCGATCTACGCACACAACTGGAAGATCAAGCCGGAAAAGGACGTTCGGGAGCTCGCCCGGCATCCGGAGACGATCCCGGAACACTCCGTGCTGGCCGGCGGCTTCCCGTGCCAACCGTTCAGCAAGTCTGGTCGTCAACTCGGCATCGCCGAGGATCGTGGCACGCTATTCGAGGACGTTCTGAGGATCCTGGACGCGAAGCAGCCTCCGGTCGTGATGCTCGAGAACGTTCGTAACATCGCCGGCCCACGTCAACAGACGGCTTGGTTGCGCATTCTCAGAGGTCTGCGTGAGGCCGGATATCGAGTCGGGAGCGAGCCGACCGTCTTCTCCCCGCACCTGCTCTCTCCGAGTTCAGGTGGCGCTCCTCAAGTTCGGGACCGGGTATACATTTTGGGCGTCTGGGTCGGCCGCGACCGCGCTTTGATCGAGACAGACGTCGCCCCTGTGGTCGGTCGTAGCGTCGAGCCCGGGTGGGATGTCGCCAATTGGCGCATTGAGACCGACGCTCTCCTGCCGGACCCCGGCGGGAGCGACCGGCAGGCGTACGCGCTGAGCGTGGACGAAGTAGCTTGGATCGACACGTGGAATGAGCTACTCGCCGCGCTCGGCGACGCCAAACTGCCGGGGTTTCCAATGTGGGAGTTCGCGTGGCGCTACAAGCGCCCGACTGACTACTCGTCAATGCCCGACTGGAAGAGGCGCATTGTCGACCAGAACCGCGAGTTCTATCTGCAACACCGACGGGTGATCGACGACTGGCGATCAAAGAAGCGTGCCATCCCTTTCTCGACATTTCCCCAGTCGAGGCAGAAGCTCGAGTGGCAGGCGGGCGCTGGCGAGCGCGACCTGTGGAAGCACCTCATGCAACTACGACCCTCGGGCATCCGCGTGAAGGCCGCCACGTACACGCCCGCTTTGGTGGCGATGAGCCAGACACCGATCTTCGGACCGCGTCGCCGTCGTCTGACGCCGCTGGAGACGGCCCGCCTACAGGGTTTTGACACTGACAAGTTTTCGTTCGCTGGCCAAGCCGACGGCGCGAGCTACAAACAGATGGGCAATGCCGTGAACGTCGGCGTCGTACGCCACGTCTTTAGAGCGTTTGTCGAGCAGAATGCCCACGACATCGCCGCCTGCGGCGAGCGAGGGCGCGCGATCCTGCAGGCCCTCGGACACGGCGATGAGATCCTCGGGTCGCTGAGTGAGGTGTCGGGAGCTGCTTAAGCCCAGCCAGGTCTAGGGCGCGCTAATGAGTCCAGCTGCGCCCAAGATGTGCTCCGCGATCGCCTGCGCACCCACGACAGGGTTGACGTCACCGGTGACGCGGTCAGGCAGATTGACCGCGAAAGAGACCGACCCCGACTCGACGTGTTGCCTTCTCAGCACGTCGTCTGACCGCAGCACGTCGATGGCAGGGTCGGTCATGTCGTATCCGCGACAGAACCGGGTGATGAAGGGTCGGGCGTAGACCGGGTGCGTCGCCATGGTGGCGTGGTCGTAGCCGAGTTGGCCGTCGTCACCATACTCGCGGAGGCGAGCCAGAAACGTGTGGATCAAGGTTGTCGCCTCGGGGTCGGTCACCGCGTCGCGCACGTGGGCCCCAATTGCGTCCACAAGCGCCGGGATCGCGAATGCGCTGGCATTCCCGCTAGGGACCCATTGGGCACCGATGCTCGCGAGAACGAGAAGATCCTCCACCCCTTCCAACGGCTCAACCTGATGGACACCTTGCACGCGATGAGCCGACACGGCCCTCGTCGTGGTCTTGACCTCGACGCCAACCTCGCCCAGCTCAAAGTCCCGCCGCGACTCTCGCCAGCCGCACCAGGAAGACAAGACTTCTCCCACGGACGATGGGGGGGCGGCATCCAGTAGCCCTTCCAAGATGACTAGCTCACCAGCCAGGCCGAGTAGCGCCTCGTCACTGAGCCGGAGTCGCTGAATGGCCAACTCGATGATGGGTTCGCTTCGACGGAACGCCGTGGCCGGGTCGGCATCCGCTCCGTTCCGAAGGAGCTCCGTTGAGATGAACGCAGCCACCTGGTCGAAGTGGCCGACCCCCGGCAGCATGATCCTGTTCGCTTCGACTGGGTCGCCTCCGGTCCGATGCCAGGTGTGGTGCTCGACGCACTGCCGGATGACACGTGATTTGACGTTCAACTCCGGACCACGGAAGAAGAGTTCGACCCGACGCTCATGAGTCCGGGCGAGGCCGACC
>JBASAN010000497.1:0-1895 GCA_049650625.1 Ornithinimicrobium sp. | reverse complement strand
ACCCCGGAGAACCACGCGGTGTTCAGCAGGGTGGTCGACACCTGCGACAGTCCTCCACCGATGCCCTTGACCAGGCGGCCGTCCGCGATGACTCCGGCCTCGACATACCCACGGTCAGGACTGATCGGAGCCAGGGTGTCCGCCAGGCTGAAGGAGGCCCCGGGCATGACTACCGAGCCGTTGACGTAGCGCAGTCCCACCCGGATGTTCTCGGTGCGGTCGGCATTCTCGGCTCCGGTGGGGAACTCGCTGCGGAACTCGGCCATGACCGAGTCCACGTCCCACTTGGCCGCCTGCTTGTCGGTGATCTCCGGCTTGACTTCACTGGTGGTGACCGTGATGGTCCGACCCTTCATGCTGACGGAGTCGTCCGGCGCGGCGGTCTGCGACGCCTCGTCGGGGTTCGTACCGGTGGTGGCCGACGAATCGTCGGACGTGGTCGCGCTGGCGTCTCCGGCTGCGGCGGCGCTCTGGTCCACCTTCAAGATCTGCCGCACGCCGGCGAGCACGGCGTCCTCGTCGACCTCGGTGCCGACCGCGGCGTCCACCAGGACAGGGCGACCATTGTCACCCAACCGCACGGTGGCGTTCTGCGCCGACTGTTCGACACCGACCAAGGCGCCGTCGACGATCTCCGACAACCCGGCGTCGTCGAGGACCAGTTGCAGTCCAGCGGTGTCATCCTGCTCGACCTGCTCCACGCTGAGCAACCGAGACAGCTGGTTGGGCGTGATCGTCGCTGTGGCGTCCTCGCCCTTGACCTTGATCACGATCGGGTCGGACAACGCGGGCTCGGCGAAGGCGCTGATGAACTCCTCGACCTCCTCTGCGCTGAGGTCTGCGGCGACGGGCGCCGACGCGACGGTCAGCTCCGTGCTCTGAGGCCACTCCTGCTCGATCTGGTCTGCGGTGTCGGACACCTGCATGTCCACCCCGTCCTCGGGAGGGCTGGCCTTGACCTCACCCCTGCTGAGCACCACCGACGCCTGCACCGGTTCCCGGTCGAGGTCCTCGGCTGCCGTCGTCAACGCCTCCTCGAGTGCCGATCGGTCCACACTGGTGGCCAGGTCGACAGTCCGACCGTCACCGGTGAGATGCGCCCACATGTTGCGCGGGTCGAAGGAAACCCCGGAGACCCCGCGCAGGGTCCTGTCGAAGTCCAGGGCCAAGCCCGCGTCGACGGGATCCAGCCGCGTCTCCTCACCGTCCAGCTGGAGCACGACCGGCTCGGTGGCCATGTCGGCCAGCTTGTCGTCCAGGACGCTGCGGGCATTCTCTTCGCTCAGGGTGCCGATATCGACTCCCTCGACGGTCGTGCCGGACGGCACTCGCTCCCCGAGGTAGTAGGCCAGTGCGATATATCCACCCACGAGGACCACCAGGGCCACAGCGAGCCTGACCACGATCCCGCGCCATTCGCCCCGCGGACGCTCGTCGGACACGCGGGGCGGGTCATGGAGGTCTTCGGGCACGTGGTTCCTTTCGTATGCCGAGCGCAGGCAGGGTCAGGGCAACGTAGCGAACGTTCCTCGGAAGTGTACGAGCGCGGCCTCGGCCCGAGCAGGCGTCGCCACCGCAACGACCCGGCCGATGATCACGGTGTGGTCGCCCGCCGGGTGGGTCGCATAGGTGCGGCACTCCAGCGTGGCCAGGGAGTCGTCCAGCAACGCGACGCCGAGGCTGCCACGGTGATGCGCGACCCGATCCAGCTGACCGTGCATGGGACGACCGGGAGTCGACAGCCACTGGGCCGTAGAACGGGCGGAGGCGCCCAACAGGCTGAGTCCCCAGACTCCGGCCTGGGTCACCGCATCGTGCCAGCGCGCCTCGTTGCTCACGCTGATCAACACCAGCACCGGATCCAGGGAGACGCTGGCGACCGCGGTGGCGGTCAT
>JBASAN010000496.1:0-3027 GCA_049650625.1 Ornithinimicrobium sp. | reverse complement strand
ACGACGTGGAGGCTGTGGGTGAGCCGGTGACACGATCCGAGGCCAGCATCGTCCACGTCGACCTCGATGCCTTCTTCGCCGCCGTCGAGCAGCGGGACAAGCCCTCTCTGCGCGGCAAACCGGTGGTGGTCGGCGGCACCGGGGGGCGCGGGGTGGTTGCCACCGCGTCGTACGAGGCCCGTCGCTTCGGGGCCCGCTCGGCGATGCCGACGCAGGAGGCGCGTCGTCGGTGTCCACCCGGCACGGCGTTCCTGAGGGGGCGCTTCGCTGCATACCGGATCTCCTCCGAGGTCGTGATGTCCGTGCTGGCTTCGGTAACGCCGGTGATCGAACAGGTTTCCGTGGACGAGGCATTCCTCGACCTCGCCGGGGCCGGCACCGACAACCCGTTGCTCACTATGGGTCCCGAGGCCTTCGGCGCTAACCTGCAAGAGCGGATCACCGCAGCCACCGGCGGACTGACGGCCTCCGTCGGGATGGCCAGCACCAAGATGATGGCCAAGATCGCCAGTGAGCTCGGCAAACCGGCCGGTGTGCACGTGATCGAACCGGGCACGGAGCGCGAGGTCCTGGACCCCATGCCGGTGCGTGCCATCTCCGGGGTCGGACCGGCGACGGCGGGTCGGCTCCGCGGCTTCGGGGTCGAGACCGTGGCCGACCTGGCGCGGGTCTCGTTGCCCGACCTGGTCTCCATCTTCGGCAACGCCCACGGTCTGTCGCTGCACGAGCTGGCCCGGGCCCGCGACGCCCGCGAGGTCACCTCGCACCGCAGCGCCAAGAGCGTCTCGGCCGAGGAGACGTTTGAGAGTGACATCGCCGACCCGAAGGTGTTGGCCCGCGAGGTCGACCAGCTGTCCCGGCGGGTCACCTCACGGCTGGGGGAGTCGACCGGGTTCGCCCGCACCATCACCATCAAGGCCCGGTGGCACGACTTCCGCACCGTGACGCGGTCGGGATCACTCCCCTTCGCCACCGCCGACCCGGCCGTCATCTCCCGAGAAGCCAGTCGCCTGCTGTCCTCCATCGACATCGCCGGGGGGCTGCGGCTGCTCGGAGTGGGCGTCAGCGGGCTCACGGCGCACGCACAGGGCGAACTGGACCTGGAGGACGCCTGGCTGACGTCGATGCCGACCCTGGCCTTCCAGGACGCCACGTCGGCAGCACCGGAGTCGTTGGCACCGGCCTCCGAGGCTGAGGGGGACGGCGTGGTGGAGGATGCTGCGTCACCGCAGGCCGCGTGGTCGACGGGCGCGGACGTGGTCCACGACGACCACGGACCCGGATGGGTATGGGGCAGCGGCTCGGGTGTCGTCACCGTGCGGTTCGAAGGGCCCCGGACCGCACGAGGGCCGGTGCGGAGCTTCCGCGTCGACGACCCCGCACTGTCGACAGCGGACCCTCCCGATTGGCGAGGACCCCCTGCGCCCGCGTGATAATCTGCACGTCGTTGCCCACGGCGCCAAGCCGTCGGGTCACCCTCGTCCGGGTGGCGGAATGGCAGACGCGCTAGCTTGAGGTGCTAGTGCCCTTAATGGGCGTGGGGGTTCAAGTCCCCCTCCGGACACACTCAGATAGCCACGCTGCTTTGTAGTGGCCTTGGCCGGCATGGTGATGTGGTCGTACCGCGTTTGACCCCGAGTGGCCAAGCCTGGATCAGCAGGCGGCAGCGCACCGATCTATGACGAGCCTGGTCTCGACGTCCGGCTACCGTGGTGCAGGCATTTCAGTCGCCATCAACAACTATGGGACACCAACAATCACAAGGACTGTTGCGTGGAGATTGTGCAAAATAGTGTGGCCCGGCACCCGGATTTCCCCATACGATGGGCTTAGTCGAGCAAGCGCAGCCTGCGGATGGGTTGGCGTAGGGAAGTGTGCGACATGGGCGTCATATCAATCACCTCCATTTATCAGTCTGCCTTGGCGGCGGGATTCACGCCCGAGCAGGCGAGCACTTGGACGGCCATCGCGTTGGCGGAATCCGGCGGGGATACCGGCGCGCATAACAGTGTCGGAGAGGATTCGCGCGGCCTTTGGCAAATCAATGTGGGCGCTGGGGTGCGGGACAACACTTGGGGCGATCTCAGCGATCCGAACGTGAATGCGCGCGCAGCGTACGAGATTTCCCAGCAGGGCACCACTATGGCTCCGTGGACCACGACGCATGAGAGCAACCGTGGCACGAATCTCGACTACCGCAGCTACCTCGACGAGGTAGAACAGGCCGTTGGCCAGCCGGGGGACTGGACCGGGGTCAGCGGGTATGACGGACAGGCCGGCCTGCCCATGCAGCAGGCCAGCCTGGCCTCCCCGACGCCAGATCGTGTCCCCCCGTATGACGTGGAGGTCACCGGGAAACCCCTGGAGGACCTCACCGACGCTGACCACGATGGCTTGACCGACGCGTTCGAAGCATGGCTCGGCAGCGACACCGCCGTCGCTGACTCGGACGCCGACGGCCTGAGTGACGGCTACGAGTTCGCGGTCTCCCGCAGCGATCCCACGGTCGCGGACAGCGATGATGATGGCCTATCCGATGCGATGGAGGTCAGTCTCGGCACCGACCCGGCACGGGGTGACACCGACCGCGACGGCCTTACCGACCTCGTCGAGACCAACTACGGCACCGACCCTTTGGCCCAAGACACCGGGGAAGGAGACGAGGCGGAGGCACTGGACGCCGAGCCGGATCCGGGACCAGGTGTCGTCGCTGCTGGGACGGTGGGGCCGGGGCCACCGTTCGCAGTTGGCCCGCCACCGTTCGGCACTAGTGCACTGAACTCTCCGGCGGCCACGCCTCCGCAGGCCGTGGCCTCCGCGGCACCGACCTCAGCCGCAGATGTCGCAGTGGAGGCTGCGTTGCGACAACTCGGGGACCCCTATGTCTTCAGCGCTGATTCAGATCCTCAAGACACCGACCCGGACTATTTTGACTGTTCCGACCTCGCGCAGTGGGCGATCAGCCAAACGGGCATCTCGATCAAGGGGAGCTCACAGGGGCAGTACCTCGACCTGAAGGCGCAAGGC
>JBASAN010000495.1:0-1786 GCA_049650625.1 Ornithinimicrobium sp. | reverse complement strand
TGGCCATCAGTCGGCATTCCTGTTCTGACGAGGGTCGAAGGCATCGCGCAGGCCGTCGCCAAGGAAGTTGACGGACAGTGCGATGCCCAAAATCATCATTCCTGGCCACCAGAAGAGCCAGGGCCGGCTGAGGAAGGCCGTCTGGTAGGTGCTGATGAGCTGGCCCAACGAGCTGTCGGGAGGGTTGATGCCGTAGCCGAGGAAGCTCAACGCCGTCTCGAGCAGGATGGCCGTGGCGATGGTCAGGGTGGCGCTGACGATGATGGTGCCGATGGTGTTGGGCAGAATGTGCTTGAAGATGATGCGCAACGACGAGGTCCCGATGGCCTCCGCTGCGGTGACGAACTCACGCTCGCGTAGGGAGAGCACCTCACCCCGGACGAGACGGGCTAGTCCTGTCCACACCAGGACACTGAGGGTGAAGGACATCCCCCAGATGCCTCCGCCCAGACCCTTCGACACCACGGCGGCCAGAATCAACAAAGGGATGACGATGAAGACGTCCGTCATGCGCATGAGCAGGGCCTCGACCCAGCCGCGGTAGAAACCGGCGAAGGCTCCGACGAAAGTGCCGATCAAGGTGCTGCCGATGCCGACGGCGAAGGCCACGATGAGCGACTGCTGGGTGCCGCGCATGGTCAACGCGAAGTAGTCCTTACCGGTCGTCTCCTGCCCGAAGGGATTCTCACCCCAGGACGGTGGGAAGACCGACAGTGTCGGACGGCCACCATCCACGACCGAGGAGCTCGCGAGGTACGACTTCCCCCACCAGCCGGGAATGTTGCCGAATCCGATCGAGGAGTAGGCCAGGATGATGAGCCCCAACAGAACGCCCAAAGCGATCATGGCGCCCTTGTGGCGGAAGAAGCGACGTCGCACCAGTTGACCCTGGGAGTAGGACTTCTCGTCCAGGTCGATCTGCTTTTCGACGGAGTACTCGGTGTCCAACGCCGCGTCAGGGTCCTGTGGGGCTGCGGGGTCAGCCTGACCCACCATCGGCGACAGGTCTTCCTGGCCGGAACCCGGCTTGTCAGCGTCGTCCTGAGGCGGGTGCTCGTTGTCAGCCATGACGACCTCCTATCTCGTGATCCGCGGGTCGAGCGAGGCGTAGGCGATATCGGCCAGCATGTTCATCAGGATGGCCGCCGCTCCGGTGACCAGGAAGAAGGCCATGACCGGGTTGGGATCGACCGTGTCCAGGCCCGCCTGGAAGAGGGCGCCCATCCCGCTCCAGCCGAAAATGCGCTCGGTGATGACCGCGCCGCCGATCAAAGAGGCGAAGTCGAAGGCGACGATCGTGGTGATCGGGATCAGGGCGTTGCGCAGAGCATGCTTGGTGTTGACCACCCGATCCGAGAGGCCCTTGGACCGGGCCGTGCGCATGTAGTCCTGCTGTGTCGTCTCGAGCATCGAGGAACGCGTATAGCGGGAGTATCCCGCCAGCGAGATGATGGTCAACGCGATGGTGGGCAGGATCAGCTGCGTGGACCAGTCCCAGACGCCCTCGTAGAAATTGCCGGAGAACAGCGGCGACCCCGAGCCGATGGTCGAGATGGGCCGCCCGGCGATCTGGAGGTAGCCGTTCCAGTTGGCTAGCAGACCGTCCAGGAACACGAAGAAACCGAACGCCAGCGCAGTGCCCACGGACACCGTGACGGCCGTCTTGCGTTCGTACCCTCCGAGCACCACTCCCATCACGGCCCCGACGGCCGCCGCCACCAGCGCCAGCACCAGCAGTAGCGTCCAACTCGGATCCTCGAGTATCGACCCGGTCACGTAGTAGGAC
>JBASAN010000494.1:0-1986 GCA_049650625.1 Ornithinimicrobium sp. | reverse complement strand
GGTCGGCGAAAGGTCCCGGAGCGTCAGTGTGGAGTCTTCGTAGGTGATCCCGACGTAGTCCTCGAAGCCCTCGGTGCAACCCTCGCGGATGATGGTCTGCCACTCCTCGGCGCTGGGGTAGTCGCCGTCCGGCCCCTCGAACGTCGCAACAACTTGCCCGTCGTGCTCCTCGCTGCAGTCCACGGTGGGGATGGAGTCGATCTGCGCGGCCTCGAGGTCCGACATCTGCACGCACTCCCCCACCTCGGCGGTCGGCGCACCGAGCATCGAGCAGCCACTGAGTCCGAGCACCAGGGCGACCAACGGCAACGAGACGGGCAGACGTCGGGTCATCGAGAAACTCCTGAACGGGGCGAGGGGGGAACCGCTCAATCCTGACAGGTCAGCCGCCGAGTCGCCGCATATCCGAGCTGAGCACCAAGGGCTCCCCGAGCTGGTCGGACGCATCGAGATCGCACCAGGCCTCGATCACCCAGTCGTGGTCGCCTTCGGGATCGGCCAACGTCTGCTGGATCCGCCAGAGCCGCACCGACTCCGGCGACGTGGTCTCATCGGCGGTCGCCGCACTCGGCATACCAGGAGCGCGCCCCCGCTCGGAGTCGATGCTGAGCAGAGAGGTGCCCCGGGCCTCGGCTCCGGTGCCGATGTGGTCGTGGTCGTCGTAGTAGAGGGCCAACGCCGCGTCCCACTGCTCCGCGCTCATCAGGACCTCACGGGGCGGCTCGACCTGTGCAGCGACGAAGCGCTCCAGCTCGGCCAGCGTGCGCCACTCGTCCCGGGCCGCCAGCTCCACGCGCCGGAACATCGCGTTGCGCACCATCACCCGGAAGGCCCGCTCGTTGCCGGTGATCGGCCGCGCAACCTCCAGAGGCGCCCCCGCGGCCGCTCGCGCTGCCGCTGCCGCCACCGCTTCGGGGTCGGTCAGGGCTTCCCACTCCTCCAACAACGAGGAGTCCGTCTGGCGGATGGTCTCCCCGAGCCACTCGATGACATCGTCGAGCTGCTCGTTGCCGGCCGCTTCGGGCACGGTCTGGCGCAGCGTACGGTAGGCGTCGGTGAGATAGCGCAGCACCACCCCCTCGGAACGGGTGAGCTGGTAGAAGGCGATGAACTCGCCGAAGGTCATCGCCCGCTCGTACATGTCACGCACGATCGACTTCGGGCTCAGGGCGTCCTCACGGACCCAGGGGTGGGTCTGACGGTAGATCTCGAGGGTGGCCTCGAGGATCTCCTGCAGGGGCTGGGGCCAAGTGATGTCGTCCAGCAGCAGCATCCGCTGGTCGTACTCGATCCCGTCGGCCTTCATCTCGGCGACCGCTTCACCCTTGGCTTTGGAACGCTGAGCGAACAGGACCTGACGAGGATCGTCGAGCACCGACTCGATGACCGACACCACGTCCAGGTGGTATGCGGGCTCGTCCGGGTCCAGCACGTCCAGGGTGGCCAGCGCGAAGGGGGCCAGCGGCTGGTTGAGGGCGAAGTTGTCCTGCACGTCCGCGCTCATCGCGACGCTTCGACCATCGGCGTCCGGCGGGTCGACCCGGTAGAGCACCCCGGAGTCCAGCAGCGAGCGCGACAGGTCGATCGCCTGTCGGGCCGACCGGGCCTGAGCGGCCGGGGTGTCGTGGTTGTCCCGCACCAGCCGCCGAAGGTGCACGAACGGGTCGCCGGGGCGGGCCACGACGTTGAGGATCAACGAGTGGGTGATCCTCATCCGGGAATTGAGTGCCTCCGGCTGGCCGTTGACGAGCTTGTCGAAGGTCTCCTCGGTCCAGTTCACGAAGCCCTCGGGTGGCTTCTTCTTCTGAAGCTTGCGGAGCTTCTTGGGGTCGTAGTTGGCCTTGGCCACCATCCGAGCGTTCTCGATCGTGTGCTCCGGGGCCTGCACCACCACATACCCCTGGGTGTCGAAACCGGCCCGGCCCGCCCGTCCGGCGATCTGCTGGAACTCGCGCACCTTCAGCACCCGCTGCCGCGACCCGTCGA
>JBASAN010000493.1:0-13579 GCA_049650625.1 Ornithinimicrobium sp. | reverse complement strand
GTGTACAGCTTCTTCAGAGCTCCTCGGGCGAAGACCGAGCCGGAGCCGATGCTGTGGTGCCCCTGCTCCTCGTAGCTGCCACCGGTCACGTCGTAGGAGAAGATCCGCCCCGTGTGTCCCACCAGGTCGAACCCAGCGAAGACCGGCAGCACGGTGAGCCCGCGGAAGACGTTGCCGAGGTTGCCCCGGATCATGCTGGCCAGCCGGTTGGCCTTGCCCTCCAGCGACAGCAAAGTGCCTTCGACCTTCTCGTAGTGCTCCAGCTCGACCTGCAGGAGCTTGACGATCTCGATCGCCACCCCCGCCGAGCCCGCAATCCCGACGGCGCAGTAGTCGTCCGGCGCGAACACCTTCTCCATATCGCGGCGGGCGATCATGGTGCCCATCGTGGCCCTGCGGTCCCCCGCGACGATCACCCCGTCCGCATAGGTCAGCGCGACGATCGTCGTGCCGTGGGGAGCCTGCACCGATGAGCCCGGTATGCCGACCCCCGCTGCAGGGTCAGCACTCAACCCCAGCCCACCGCCGGGCAGCAGATGGGGGGCGTGGGCGGTCAGGAAGTCGATGAACGACGTGCCCCCGACGTCGAGGAAGGCTGGTGCCAACCGGCCGTCGGGGCCTGAGCGGCCAACGCTCATTGGCCACCCTTCTGCACGAAGGAATGCACGAAGTCCTGGGCGTTGGTCTCCAGCACCCCGTCGATCTCGTCGAGCAGGGCGTCGGTCTCCTCGTCCCGCTGCTGCGCGGCGGCCTGGGAGGCCGGCGGGGCGGCGGGGGGTGCTTCGGGCTCGGGGTCCTGCTCGGGTCTGCGCTGTGCTTGCTCGCGGGAGGCCATCTCATCCTCACCCTTCTTGACGACGTGGTGCAGGTGCGCTCGAACACCGATCGTATCCGTCCCGGTCAGACGGTGCTCTCAGTGGCGGCGTGCTCCTCCGGGCCGCGGAGCGAGTCCAAGAACTCCTCGACGCTCCCGGCGGCCCCGAAGAGGTCCCCGGTCTGGGCCCGGGTCGCCTGCAGGGGCTCAGGCAGGCTGATCCGGGCCACCCCGCGGGAGGGCTGGGCGAAGACGACCGAGTCCCACGAGGCCGCCCGGATGGCGTCGCTGAACCTGCGGACGCACTCCCCTCGGAACCACGCTCGCGTGTCGTGGGGGGCGTGTGTGACCGCGCGCTGCACGGACTCCTCGTCCACCAGGGAGCGCAACCGGCCGGCCGCGCGCATCCGCAGGCCCAGGCCACGAGTGGGGTCGATGTCGCTGTACTGAATGTCGATCAGGGCCAGCTTGGGGTCGTCCCAGTCCAGCCCGCCGCGGTCGCGGTAGGCCCTCAGCAGGCCGAGCTTGGCCACCCAGTCGACCCGGTCCGCCCCGCTCATCGGGTCACGGCGCAGGTCGTCCATCAGCGTGGCCCACTCCGTGAGGACCTGGTCGGTGTCCTCGTCCTGCTCCCACCCCGGGTGGCCGCTGTGGTAGGCCGAGTGAGCCGCGTCGAGGTAGGTGGCAAGCAGGTCCAACCCGGTGAGGTGTCGACCGTCGCGGGTCTCGACCGTGGCCCGCAGCGTGCAGTCCCGGGACAGGATGCGGACGGCCTCGACCGGTTTGCGCAGCTGGAGCATCGGGGCGAGTCCGGTCTCGATGAGCCGCAGCACCAGGCTGGTCGAGCCGAGCTTGAGCAGCCCACCGACGTCGGCCACGGTGGCGTCCCCGCTGATCAGATGCAGCCGCCGGTACTTGGTGGCGGTGGAGTGGGGCTCGTCGCGGGTGTTGACCAGGGGCCGACGCAACGTCGTCTCCAGACCCACCTCGGTCTCGATGTAGTCGGCCCGGGCCGCGATCTGGAACCCTGGCACCTCTGAGGCCGGGCCCAGTCCCACGCGCCCGGCCCCACAGATCACGGGCCGCGCGACCAGGAACGGCAGGAGACCGGAAACGACCTGGGCGAACGGCACCGACCGGTCGAGAAGATAGTTGTCGTGGGTGCCGTAGGAGGCCCCTTTGCCATCGACGTTGTTCTTGTAGAGGCGGATCGCGCCGGCTGATGCACCGAGGGCCTGGGCGGAAGCGCTGGCTGCCCGGTGCATGACCACCTCGCCGGCCCGGTCGAAACGCACCGCATCCAGCGGGTTGCTGACCTCGGGTGAGGAGTACTCCGGGTGGGCGTGGTCGACATAGAGCCGCGCTCCGTTGGACAGCACCGAGTTGGCCAAGGTCGGGTCGTCCACGTCGGTGAGCTGGCTGACGTCCGCGAGCTCCCGGGCCATCTCATACCCGCGGGCGTCCCGCAGTGGCGCCTCGTCGGCGTAGTCCCATCCCGCGCCCTGGGGCAGGGCGCCCTGGGGGCCGGCGGCGTCGGCATACGCTCGCACGATCACACCCGAGAGGTGGATCGGGTCGGCCCGTGGGTCGCCGGGCAGGGTGATGCCGTACTCGGTCTCCACCCCCATCACCCGACGGACGCTCATGGACCGGCTCCGGGGAATGGGTCGCTAGAGATACTGACCGGGCGTCCCGCGGTCCAACGTCCGCCCGGGCTCCACGCCGTCCTTGCCGGCGACCAGCGTCCGGATGTAGACGATGCGCTCGCCCTTCTTGCCCGAGATCCGCGCCCAGTCGTCGGGGTTCGTCGTGTTGGGCAGATCCTCGTTCTCCTTGAACTCATCGACGCAGGCCGCGAGCAGGTGCTCCACTCGCAGACCGTGCGACTCGTTGGTCAACCAGTCCTTGATCGCGCGCTTCTTGGCGCGGTCGACGATGTTGTGGATCATCGCCCCGGAGTTGAAGTCCTTGAAGTACAACGTCTCCTTGTCACCCCCCGCGTAGGTGACCTCGAGGAACTTGTTCTCCTCCATCGGGGAGTACATCCGCTCGACACTGGCGGCGATCATGGCGTCCAGGGTGGCGGCGCGGTCCCCGCCGTGGGCCGACACGTCGTCGGTGTGCAGCGGCACGTCGTCGGTGAGGTACTTGCTGAAGATGTCGTGCGCGCTCTCGGCGTCGGGGCGCTCGATCTTGATCTTCACGTCCAGCCGCCCCGGACGCAGGATGGCGGGGTCGATCATGTCCTCACGGTTGGAGGCACCGATCACCACGACGTTCTCCAGGCGCTCCACCCCGTCGATCTCGGCCAACAGCTGCGGCACGATCGTGGTCTCGACGTCGGAGGAGACACCCGAGCCGCGGGTGCGGAACAACGACTCCATCTCGTCGAAGAACACCACCACGGGCGTGCCGTCGCTGGACTTCTCGCGGGCCCGCTGGAAGATCAGCCGGATGTGCCGCTCGGTCTCCCCCACATACTTGTTGAGCAGCTCCGGCCCCTTGATGTTGAGGAAGAAGCTCTGTGGCTTGGCGCGCCCTTGCGCGGCCGCCACCTTGCGTGCCAGCGACGCCGCGACCGCCTTGGCGATCAGGGTCTTGCCGCACCCCGGAGGCCCGTAGAGAAGCACCCCTTTAGGTGGGCGCAGCTGGTGCTCGGCGTAGAGGTCGGGGTGCAGGAACGGTAGCTCGACCGCGTCCTGGATCTGCTCGATCTGACGTCCCAGACCTCCGATGTCGGCATAGCTGATGTCCGGCACCTCCTCGAGCACCAGCTCACTGACGTCGGGTTGGGCGATGCGCTCGTAGACGAAGGCGTTGCGGGTGTCCATCAGCAGGGCGTCGCCGGCCCGGATAGGCACGTTGTCCAGCGACCCGGCGACCCGGCATACCCGCTCGTCCTCGCCACGCAGGAGGACCAGCACGCGATCGTCACCCAACCGTTCCTTCACCGTGACCACGTCGCCGGCTTGCTCGAAGGCAGCGACTCCCACGATGGCCTGCGACTCGTTGAGCAAGACCTCTCGACCGGGCACCAGCTGGGCGTCGGGCACGTCGCTGAAGGCCGCCACTCGGGTTTTGCGGCCCCCCGCCAGCACGTCGAACAGCGGTCCGGCCTGCTCGTCCTGAGCCTCGTGCCGCTGCAGCACGACGGCGAAGGTCAGCGGCGGGGAGGACACCCGGTCCAGGTCCTCGCGCAAGGCGATCAACCGGTCCTTGGCGCTCTTGAGCGTGCTGCTCAACCGCTCGTTCGCCACACTGGACTCAGCCAGCCGCTTCTGCAGCTGAGCCACTTGCCGTTCCAGGGTCCGGACCTGCGCATCGGTCATTCCTCAACGCTACCCGGCTCGTCTGGGTACTGAGGGTCAGGTTCGTCCGGGGATGCGGCCTGCGGCGCCGATCCGGTCACGACATCCGCCGCGGCGGTGACGTTGCGCCGGGTGCGCCGGACCCGCTTGTCGGAGATCGGGCGCTCCCCCACGTCCTCGCCGGTCCACTCCCGCTGCGCAGCGAGCTGCTCCTCGTAATCCGGCCCGTAGGCGCCGGGCGCGGGACGCTTCTTCACCCGTGGCGCGCTCGTCTTCGGGGCCAGCGTCCGCATGGAGATCAGGAAGCCGGTGTGACCATGCATCCGGTGCTCGGGGCGGACCGCCAAACCCTCCAGGTGCCAGCCGCGGACCATCGACTCCCAGGCCACGGGCTCGGTGAAGCCGCCGTGGCTGCGGGCCGTCTCGGCCACCCGGGACAGCTGGGTAGCGGTGGCGACGTAGCAGATGACCAACCCGCCGGGGGTCAAGGCGTCGGCCACGACAGGAAGACACTCCCACGGCGCGAGCATGTCCAGAACGACCCGGTCGATGCTGTGTGGCTCCACGGTCTGCGGCAGCGACTCCACGAGGTCACCGACCGTGATCCGCCACGCCGGGTGCTCCCCGGCGAAGAAGACACGCGCGTTGGCGGCCGCGATGTCGGCGAAGTCCTCACGCCGGTCAAAGGAGTAGAGCCTGCCCGTGTCGCCGACGGCGCGCAGCAGCGACAGGCTCAGGGCTCCAGAGCCCACTCCGGCCTCCACCACGCGCGCCCCGGGGAAGATGTCCGCCATGGTGACGATCTGGCCGGCGTCCTTGGGATAGATGACCTGCGCCCCGCGCGGCATGGACATCACGTAGTCACTGAGCAGGGGCCGTAGAGCCAGGTACTCCGTGCCCGAGCTGTGTGTCACCACGGAGCCGTCCGGAGCGCCGATCAGGTCGTCGTGGCGCAGGTGGCCGCGGTGGGTGTGGAACTCCTTGCCCGCCTCCAACGTGATCGTATGCAGTCGGCCACGGGGGTCGGTCAGCTGGATCGGCTCCCCCACCCGGAACGGCCCACGCCGCCGATGGGCTCCGGTGGCCAGAGGCTGCTCGTCGTCGCTCACGTCGGTGAGTGTAGGTGCCCGATCACAGATCGGCGGCGAAGATCACGGCCGGCACCCGACCGTCGGCGGTGCGGATGGCCACCACGGGGCTCTGCATGGTCTGCATCGAGCCGACGACCTGCAGCACCGAGTCCTCGGGTGCGCCGTCGACCACCCACCCGTGGGGTTGGCGCACGGAGACTGCGGCGACCGCGGTGCTGGCCGCTTCGTGGGTGGGCACCGCCGCGACCGCCCGCTCGTCGACAATCCCGAACGGATCCCCCGCTGCGTCGGTGACCAACCAGAGCGCGGACTGCGCCCACGGCACTTCGTCGACGGCAGCGGCGGCCGACACCTGGGCGACCGGTCGCCATACCGAACCGATGGTGATGACCTCGAACCGGCGCCGGGACCGGCCGGCGCGCACCGCCCGGGTGGCCCCGGTCCACAGGAAGCTGGCGATCAAGGCCACCCACAGCACCCGGAAGAGCTGCGGCGACTGGCCGGCGGCCAGCGGGAGACCGATCGCGTAGAAGATCAGCAAGAAGACCAGGAATCGTCCGGCCCAACCGGCGGCCATGGTGCCGATGCCCCGGGAGCCGGTGGCCTTCCAGACCAGCGCCTCGAGGAGGAACCCCCCGTCCAGCGGCAGACCGGGCAGCAGGTTGAACACCGCGACGAAGCCGTTGGCGTAGGTGAAACCGATCAGCAGCAGCCATGGCACCCCGCGGTCGAGGTCGTGGACCAGGAGCCAGCCGACCAGCGCCAGGGCACCATTGGCCAGAGGCCCGGCCACCGCGACCGCGGCAGCGCCGCCCGGCCTGCTCTGGTCCCCCTGGTATGCGGTGTGGCCGCCCCAGAAGTCCGCCACGATCCGCTGCACGGTGAAGCCGCACCGTCGGGCGGTCAAAGCGTGCGCGGCCTCGTGGACCAACACCGAGAGCAGCAGCAGCCCTGCGAAGAGGCCGGCGACCGCATATCCCCCCAGGCCGATGCCGGGGACGACCCCTTGGACCGTGGGCCCGAACAGCGCAATGATGACGATGGCCACGAACGCCCAGGAGGCACCGAGGTACACCGGGACGCCGGCCAGGCTGCCGATCTGCCACCGCGCGGGGGTGCGCGCAGCAGCAGACATGCGGCTCAGCGTACGTGGGCTTGTCAGCGGTGCTTCATACAGTGGGGGCATGAGCCGAGCACTGTCACCGAGTCGCGCCGCCGACTTCATGCAGTGTCCGCTGCTGTACCGCTTCCGGGTGGTCGACAAGCTGCCGGAGCCACCAAGCATGGCTGCGGCTCGGGGCACGCTGGTGCACTCGGTCCTGGAGGCGCTCTTCGACCTACCGGCCGGTCAACGGACCACGGACGCGGCGGTCGAGCTGTTGCCTGGCCAGTGGGAGGCGATGGTGGCCGCCGAGCCGGAGCTGGCCGCGTTGGTCTCCTCACCGGAGGACGCCCCGGTCGGGGTGGCGGGTGAGTCCGCGATGTTCGCCGAGGCGGAGAAGCTGTTGCACCGGTGGTTCACCCTGGAGGACCCGGTGCATCTGGAGCCCGCCGAGCGGGAGATGTACGTCGAGGCTGAGGTCGACGGCTTGACGCTGCGCGGATATGTGGACCGGCTCGACGTCGCCCCGGACGGGCGGATGCGGATCGTGGACTACAAGACCGGACGGTCCCCGTCCGAGCTGTTCGAGGGCAAGGCGCTGTTCCAGATGAAGTTCTACGCGCTGGTCCTGTGGCGGATCCGGGGCCAAGTGCCCAGCATGCTGCAGCTGGTCTATCTGAGGGACGGTCAGATCCTGCGCTACGAGCCGAGCGAGCGCGACCTCCTGGCGACGGAGCGGAAGGTCAAGGCCTTGTGGGCCGCCATCGAGCGGGCCGCGACGACCGGGGACTGGCGTCCCAGCAAGAGCAGGTTGTGCGACTGGTGCCACCACCAGTCGATCTGCCCGGCGTTCGGCGGCACACCTCCCGAGCTGCCCGAGGATGCAGCGCAGCGCGCGTTGGATCCGCGCCGCAGCGGCGACCCGGCCGCTGACGCCGAGGACGCCGAGCGGGAGCGGGTCGCTCCGGTCTGAGGGGGTTCAGGCCTGGGGAAACAGTGCGCGAAGGTCGGCGAGCGTCAGGCCCTCGAGCGTGTCACGGTGGTGAGCTCCCAGGTCCTGCTCGACGTTCAGCATGTGGGAGACGGCCAAGGTCTGCACGCCCGCGGCCACTGCGGAGCGGACCCCGGTGGGTGAGTCCTCGATGGCGACACAGGCGCTCGGGTCGACGCCGAGCCGTCGCGCACCCAACAGGTACGGCTCCGGGTGCGGCTTGCCGTCGCTGACCTGGTCCCCCGTCACGACCTCACCGAAGGTGCCTTCGGGAAGGGCGGCGACCAGCACCCGGGCCAACGGCTGCCAGGACATCGTGACCAGGGCCATCGGCACCTGCGCCGCGCTCAGCTCGGCGATCAGCTCCCGCGCCCCCGGCCGCCACGGCATACGCTCCTTCACCCGCGCGATGACCCCGGTCTGCAACGCGTTGACGATCTCCTGGGTCGAGCCCGTGATCGGCGTGCGCTGCAGCAGGATCTCGGCTGAGCGGTTGAGGTCGCTGCCCACCAGCTCCAGCGCTTCCTCGTGGCTCCAGGTGCCCCCGGCCCGCTCCACGAGGATGGTTTCCTCCGCCATCCAGTACGGCTCGGTGTCGATGATCGTGCCGTCCATGTCCCACAACACTGCAGACGGAAACGCGGGCGAAGTCATGCCGCAGACTGTAGTCCTCAACCGTAGGGTGGGCCCACACCGTCGGGCGCAGGCACAGGAGGTCGCATGATCGAGCTGGAGCAGGTCCCGCCGTTGACCGATCCAATCGTCATCGCCGCGTTCGAGGGTTGGAACGACGCGGGCGAGTGCGCCACCGGAGTCCTGGAACACCTGGCGCAGACGTGGGACTCGACCCTGGTCGCTGCGATGGACCCGGAGGAGTACTACGACTTCCAGGTCAACCGTCCCAAGATCAGCGTGGTCGAGGGCAAGCGGTCGATCCAGTGGCCGACGACCCGGGTCCTGTTGGTCCGTGACTCCCCGGTCGGCCGCGACATCCTCCTGGTGCTCGGTATCGAGCCGTCGATCCGTTGGCGCTCCTACTCCTCCGAGATCGTGGCTTTCGCTTTGGAGCACGAAGCCACGCTGCTCATCACCCTTGGCGGTCTGCTGGCCGACGTGCCGCATACCCGTCCCATCCCGGTGGGAGTGACCTCGGAGAGCCCGGACCTGCGCGCGCTCGCCGACGACATCGAACGCAGCAACTACGAAGGCCCGGCCGGCATCGTGGGGGTCATCAACGACCAGGCCCAGACGGTGGACCTACCGAGCCTGTCGTGTTGGGCGGCCGTCCCTCACTACGCGGGAGGGGCTCCTTCTCCCAAGGCCTCACTGGCCCTCTTGGGTCGGCTGGAGCAACTGCTGAGCTGCGTCATCGACGACACCGAGCTGGTTGAGCAGTCGCGGGCCTGGGAGCGCGGAGTCGACGAGCTCGCCGCCTCCGACGAGGAGGTCCGGGAGTACGTCGAGTCCTTGGAAGAGGCGCAGGACGCAGCCGACCTTCCCGAGGCCAGCGGAGATGCGATCGCCCGGGAGTTCGAGCGCTACCTGCGCCGTCGAGACGACGGAGGGCCGGTCACCGGCTGAGCGAGGCCTCATCGGTGACGTCCAGCAGTTGTATGCCGAGCAGGGCCTCGACCGCGCGAGGCACCAAAGCCGAGCTCGCGGCCAGGTCCGCGCTGCGGGTCCACGCGTCGACCAAGGTCAGCGCTGCGGGCGAGTCCAGGTCAGCGGCCAGTTGCGCGCGCAAACCCGACACCGTCTCCTCGTCGGTCGTCGTGGGCTCCAGGGACGCGTCCGTCTGCGCCGCCGCTGTGCGCCACTGCTCCAAGCGCTCCGAGGCCTGCGTGAGCATCGCCTCCGTGTAGCTCCATGCTGTCCGGTAGTGCTGCCCGAGCAGCACGAGCCGGATCGCCATGGGGTCGACGCCTTGGGCGCGGAGGCGGGAGACCAACACCAGGTTGCCCTTGGACTTGCTCATCTTCTCCCCCGCCAAGCCGACCATGGACTGGTGGACGTAGGCGTGGGCGAAGGGGCGCCGGCCGGTCAGCGAGATCGCTTGGATGGCGCTCATCTCATGATGCGGGAAGACGAGGTCGTCCCCGCCGCCCTGGATGGTGAAGCTCATCCCCAGATAGCGCAGGGCGATGGTGGAGCACTCGATGTGCCATCCCGGTCGACCCTCGCCGAGCTCGCCGCCCGGCCAGGATGGTTCACCGTCGCGTGCCCCACGCCACAGAAGCGGGTCGAGGGGGTCCCGCTTGCCCGCGCGAGCCGGGTCGCCGCCACGGTCGGCGTAGACCTCCAACATCTGCTCGCGGGTCCACCCCGAGACGGCGCCGAAGCCTTCGGTGCGGGAGAGGTCCAGATAGACGTCGCCCTCGAGCGTGTAGGCCATGCCCAGCTCCAGCAGCTGCTCGACGGCTGAGACATCGTCCGGGATGCCCTCGACCGCACCGATGTAGTGCTGGGGCGGCAGCACCTTGAGGGCGTGCATGTCGTCGAAGAAGAGCTGGATCTCCTGGGACGCCAGGTCCTGCCAGGCCACCCCGTCCCGCTGGGCACGCTCGAGGAGCGGCTCGTCCACATCGGTGACGTTCTGCACGTAGGTCACCGACATCCCGGCGTCCCGCAGGACCCGGATGGCCAGGTCGAAGGTGACGTAGGTCGCCGCGTGGCCCAGGTGCGTGGCGTCATACGGGGTGATCCCACAGACGTAGAGGCCGACCGTGCCGTCCTCCGGGTGAACCCGTTGCTCGTGTCGCGACGCGGTGTCGAAGAGGTGCAGGGGACCGCCACTGCCGGGCAGTCGGGGGACCGAAGTGGCAGACCAGGCTTTCACGTGGTGCAGCGTATCCGCTGACGGATCACCACAACGGCCACGGCAGGGGGTACCGGCCGTCGGGTACGTCCGGGAAGACCGGGTCGACCAGCAGGGCGGCGATCCGCTCCTGCAGGGCCATGACCTCACGGCGGGACAGCAGCTCCAGCAGCTCCTCTGCTCCTCCATCGTCCAGGCGATCGGCCAGCACCTTCAGGCGTGCCACGTCTCGCTCGGGCACCGTCTCCCCCGCCCAACCCCACAGCACGGTGCGCAGTTTGGGCTCAACGTGACCGACCAGTCCGTGGTCGAACGCCCACAGATGCCCGTGGGCGTCGACCGCGATGTGCGCCGCCTTGCGGTCCGCGTTGTTCAGCACGACATCCAGCACCGCCAAGGAGGCCAGGTCAGGGGTGTCCCGGTGCACCACACTCAGCGGGGCACCCGAGTAGTCCTCAGCCTCCAGCACGGTCAGCCAACCCGGCAGCACCTCCTGCGGTCGCACGACGTCCATCAGGCCCGACGCCGGCAGACCCGTGACCGACTCATCGACCTCCTTCCACTCCTGCACGGAGCCGAGGCCCAACGGGCCGTCACGCAGGATGGTGCGGGGGACGAGGTCGAAGCCGCCCCACTCGCTGATCAGATAGGCCACCACCTCGCGGCGCCCCAGGGTCTGAGAGGGGAAGTCGTGCAGGGGCCGCTCGCCACTGATCGGCTTGTAGACCGCCCGGTGCTGCGAGGGCTCGTCATCGACGACGAACTGGACCCGCAGGGTCACGTTGGACGCTTCGGTCAGCGCGCCTTCGATGTGCATCGGGGCATCGGTGATCAACACGTCGGCCCCGACACGCTCGGACGTCACCGCCGATAGCCGTTAGCCCTGGGGCAGATGTGCCCGGAGGGGTCCAACGGGCCGCCGCAGAACGGGCAGTTCGGACGGCCACCGGTCATCGCGTCCTCGCAGCGCTGCGCGAAACTGCGCGCCATGGCCACAGACATCGACACCCGGATGCCCTGCAACCCGATGGGGTCCGTCGGGTCGGGCTCCGCATCGTCGTCCTCGGCATCCCGGTCGGTGGCCTCGATCGTGACCAGGTGGCGTTCAGCGTTCCAGGCCAGGGTCAGCTGGCGCGCCCGGAAGTCCTCTTCGATCGGGGTCTGCAGCGGCGCTCGGTCCATCGACGCCGGATCCGCAGCCGTTGTGCCACCCAGCTCTTCGGCGGAGGTGTCCATCTCGTCCAGCAGCTCGGTCACGCTCTCGCCCAGCAGGCGGACCTGCTCTTTCTCCAACGAAACAGTCATCACCTGCGTCCCGCTCACGGCTTGCAGGAAGAAGGTCCGCTGACCAGCGGGTCCGACAGAATCGGCGATGAATCGTTCTGGCGGGTCGAAGTCGATCACAGGCATTGGTTCAGCCTAATGGTCAGCGTCTCAGGCGGCGCCCGCTCCCCCGCCGACCGCTGCCTGCCCTGCGTCCGCCTCGGCGGCGGCATGGGCCTGCTTGGTCAGGTCCAGGGGTTCGGAGCCGGTGTCGTTGGTGCGCAACAGGAAGGGCTGGTTGCTGCTGTAGCGCACGATGCTCAGCGAGGCGGGGTCGGCGACGATGCGTTGGAAGTTGTCCAACGGGGTGCCGGCTGCGTCGGCCAGGATCGACTTGATGACGTCACCGTGGCTGACGGCCAGCCAGATGCCCCCGGGGCCGTGCTTCTCCGCGATGACCTGGTCGAACGCGCGGATGGCGGCCACCGCGCGCGCCTGCATGTCGGCCATCCGCTCGCCCGGGAACTTCTCGCCCTCGGGGAACTCCACGGTGCTCGGCGAGCGCTGCACGTCCTTCCACAGTGGCTCGGCGGCGAGCTCCTTCAGCGGCCGGCCCGTCCACGCGCCGTAGCGGCACTCGCCGATGCCCTCATCGGTCACGAGCTCCGGGGGACTAGCAACTTCCGACAGGGCGAAGGTCGCCGTCTCCTGGCAGCGCTGCAGGGGGCTGACGAGGGCTCCGACGACAGGCACACCGGCGAGCCGCCGGGCCACGCGTTGCGCCTGCTCCTGGCCGGTGTCGTCGAGCCCGATACCCGGCGTCCACCCCGCCAGGATGCCGTCGGCGTTGGCTTGGGTGCGCCCGTGCCGCAGGAGCAGCATGATCGCCATCAGGCGTCTCCCCCCGTGACCGACGCGGCCGCCTCGACGGCGGCTTCCAACGACTCCATCCGGGTATGCAGATCCTCACCCCACGGAGCCAGCGTCAGCGTGGTCACACCCGCGTCGGCATACCGCTGCATACGCTGCGCCAGGCGGTCGGCGGGGCCGATCAGCGACGTGTCGTCGATGAACTGCACCGGGACGGCCGCGGCCGCCTCCCGCCACTTCTTGTCCAGATAGAGGTCCTGCACCCGGGTCGCTTCGGCTTCGTAGCCCATCCGGCAGGCCAGCGCGTTGTAGAAGTTCTGCTCCCGCGAGCCCATGCCACCGACGTACAGCGCCGCGTAGGGAGCGATGCTGGAGGCGCACCGTTCGATGTCGGCGCCCACCGCCACCGGCACGGTGGTGTCCAGCTCGAAACGCCGGGTGGGGAGGTCCTTCAACGCCGCGTCGTCGGACGCCGAGTCCGAGGCCTGCTGGCGCTTGGCGCGGCCTCGTTCGATGGCATCGCGCTGCTCGTGCAGGTAGTCCGGTGAGGCGAAGACGCCCAACCAGCCATCACCGATCTCCCCGGCGAGCTCGAGGTTCTTCGGCCCCACTGCCGCTAGATAGATGGGGACCTCGCGTCGCGGCGCCGAGACGTTCAGCCGCAAGCTCTTACCGGCCCCTTCAGGCAGCGGGAGGGTGAAGTGTTTGCCGTCATAGACCACCGGTCGGCGGGCCAGGGCGCTCCGCACGATCTCGGCATACTCCCGGGTCCGCCCCAGCGGCGCTCCGAACGGCACACCGTGCCAGCCCTCGGAGACCTGGGGCCCACTCACTCCAAGGCCGAGGCGGAACCGTCCGCCCGAGAGCGAGTCCAGGCTGGCCGCAGTCATCGCCGTCATGGCCGGGGTGCGACCCGGGATCTGGAAGACCCCAGCGCCGAGGCCGATGGTTGTGGTGCGGGCACCGATCCACGCCAGCACCGTGGCGGCGTCGGGGCCATAAGCCTCCGAAGCCCAGACAACGCTGACCCCCAGCGCCTCAGCCCGGTCCACCAACTCGAGGTTGTCAGCGTCTCGGGATCCGCCCTGACCCCAGAAGCCGCAGCTGAGCCCTAGCTTCACCGGCGACGCCCATGCACAGCAGGAGGCTGCTCTTCGTCCGTATCGTCCTCGTCGGAGTCGTCTTCACTGTCGTCCGAGTCGTCGTCGTCCGAATCAGCCAGGTTGTCGACGTCGACCCCGTCGTGGTCCTCGGCGTCGAGGTCGTCCTCGTCGTAGTCGTCATCGTCTTCGCCGTCGTCGCTGTAGACGTCGAGCGGGGTGACC
>JBASAN010000492.1:0-6335 GCA_049650625.1 Ornithinimicrobium sp. | reverse complement strand
AGGCCATCGGTGGGTCTCCTTCAGTGCGTTTCTTGGTCGTTTCACACCGAAGATCTCGCCGATGGCCGCCTACTTCATGCCGCCCCGCCGCTGGACCTCAAACCCCACCACTCCCCGGGACTCTCCTCGCACCACCGGCCCGCCCCGCACCGGCTCCGTTTACCGAAGGTTGGTCGGGGCACGCATCCCAGATAGACCCGCAACAGGTTCAGCCGGGCCGGGCAACGTTTTGCCCGGTGTGCGCGTCTTGGGTACGTGAGCGGCGAGAGCGACTTCGAACGTCAGCTTCGCAAAGAGTTGCGTGAAAGGGCTGCGCGCGTCAGGTGGCCCACACAGTCGATGGAAGTGATGGCCCACGCGGTGAGGCGCGACGCGCGCCGAGCTGGGATCTTGCGGTTGTTGGGCTCCTGGCGGCGTCGACGCTGACGCAGGTTGCGCATCAGTGGTGTCTACCGAGCCGGGCCATCAAGTCGAGCCGCGGCCCGCGCTGTGCAAGGCTCGACTCATGGCTGACCTCGAGCCGCTCTACTGTCGGATCCAGGATCCGCACCCGCCACATGTATGGCCGTCGATGCTCCCTGAGCCGCGCAATCCGCTGGCCGTGTGGGTTGGCGACGTGCGCTTCGAGTGCCCTGGCCGTGCGGCGCGAGTGCTGTCCTAGCCAGGTCCTGTCGACACAGTCCACCCCATGACAACCGATGGCGTAGGCGGCAGCCCAGCACCACACCCGGCCAAACTAGGGGCCGAACAGGCGACGTTCCCGTATGCCCTGTCCGAAGGTCATCCCGGGACGGGGGCGCTGCACGGGACGAGAAAGCGGGAGCACCGGCCGCCCGTGAACGGGGGTCAACGCCGGTCGAAGGCCTCGCGGATGTTGCGGGGGATCCGCCCGGTGGCCGGGACGTCGTAGCCAGTCGATCGTGCCCACTCACGGATCTCCGAGGCCGGGGGACCAGAGCGGGAGTTGGTGCTGCCGACGCCACCTCGAACGCGAGCCTTCGAGTTGCTCAGCCGACGGCCGGCGGCGATGTAGGAACCGAAAACCTCACGTAACTGTGTCGCATTGTCCTGGGAGAGGTCGATCGCGTAGGCGCTCCCGTCGAGGGTGAACTCGACCGTCTCACCGGAGCCCTCTTCGAGGACGGTTCCGTCGATGTCGTCCACGAGCTGGGTGACTACCTTCTGTGCCATGGCGGTGATTCAACCAGTGAACGACCGCGACACCACAGGGACGCTCCGCGCACCTGCCACGAGGTCCGCGGTTGACGCTGTAAACCCCTTTTGAACAGGCCAAACCTCGGTGCCGATAAGATATATTATGTCACTAAGAGTGATGGCAGGACTCGGCAGTGTTGGTTTCGCCATGTCCGCTGTGAGGTGACGACCCACAGGTAGGAGATCAATCCTAACTTTCAGACCTTTCCTCAATCCGCGCAAGTTTGAAATCCTGTGAGCGCATGATTTCCGAGTAGAACTCACAAATACGCGCCCAAGAGGCAGAGAAATCGATGGCCCCCAAGTCCTCGCTTCGCGCGAAGCCTTGGGGGCCAAAACCGATGAGGGCGTGCTGCATAAGCACTCAAACCATCTGCACGGCCGTGATCCGCTCGTCTTCACCCACGAGCTGGATTGTCTTTCCCTGGTCTCGCGCGTCGTCAAAGAACTTGTACACCGAGACAGCTCGCCGCACGATCTCCGTGACGGTGGTCCCGTCTTCCTCGGCCAGCTTGCGCAGCGCCTCAGCGGTGTCGTCGTTGACGTTGACATTTAGCCTAGTGGTCATGGCTGGTCTTCTTTCCACTATAGACAGTGCGTTCCCATCCCTAGCTGAGTCCGTAGGGGTGCACGGGCGACTTCGATCTCGTATTTGCTGGGTGGGACTCAAGCCGGAACGCTCTTCTTCACCGTACCCGGCCGGGGACGGTCGGTCAACACGGTTGACGTATGTCGGGTGCCTCGGACGCACATCCTGTGCAGGCTTCATGCGCGGGTTCGTGTAGGGTGTCCTCATGACATACGTGTAGTTCAGGATCGTCCGGGTCGGGTCCCGTCGTCGAGCCCTCCCGCCAGAGGAAGGACTCTCATGACCCCCAGGAACAACCACGCACCCGAACGGCCCGAGGGCCCCTGGCTGCTGGCGATCGTTGGAACATGGGGGACGGGCCGGCACTCAAGGCACGACTACGACATTTATGTCGTTGACCTTGATGGCCCTCTCAACGGCCCGCAGTCCTCGGGCGACGGGGACGTGACTCTGGCGATGACATTTCTGACTGAGGACATCGAACCGCAAGTTGGACTCGCCGTCGTTCTCGGCGATCAAGTTATCCGGCCACTTGAAGACGGCACTTGGAGTGTGCGCGATGCCTAACGACGAGCCGAACTCTTCTCTGGATGTGGGGCCGGACGATCTGATTGAGGATATCACTCCAAATAAAGGTCTGACGCTCCCCGTCATTGGCCCTGCTAGTGACGCAGAACCCAGTCCTAAGTCTGCAGGCTCTTTGCGACCCAAAGAAGTTCTCGACCTTGACGAAGCCGGACACGTTGACCCCGTTCCGGGACTTGTCCACCCTCACGAAACTCTTTTGCAGAGAAAACGAGAAGACGCACGACGCTGGATCGCTTTGGCCCTAATTTTCATGCTTTTTGTACTTGTTGCCGTCGGCTGTTGGGGTTGGATCAGTCATGGCAGCGACGTCGAGCGCATGCAGAACTTTGCGGTGCTGTTCTCTCCGGTTGTAACTTTGCTCGGCACGGTACTGGGATTTTATTTTTCCTCTGCTGACGGCAGGCGCTAAACACCTTTTCCGTCGTTTCCGAACGCGACCTTAACCCAGAGTCTCGATTTCGCAAGAGTTTCACGGTTTTGACGAGACAGTCGAACCCCGCCACCGCGCGGAGGGGCTGGCACAGAATGCAAACTTACCGGACCGACTCAACGGCCAAAAGTAAAAAGCAGCGTGGGCAGTTCGAACATCATCGACTCTTACGATGACCAGCCCCCACCTCAGTAAGAAGGGTCTGATTACGAGACCCCTGGCCTGCCGAAACGCCGACGATCAAGGCCATCCCGATTTGCGATGTTACGACGCGGGCAATTAGGAGTGCGCGCTCTGCCACGGCAGCGTGGTTCGGGTGAGCTCGAGAGGATGGGGGCGCACCGCACCGGATCTCGGGGGCGGCGCTTGCTGCCGCCATGAGTTTCGAGTCCAGACGCCAAGGGCTCAAGGTCACTCGGCCGTCGGAGAGGTTCACCGACGGACTGTTTCCATCAAGCGTGTTCACAGTCCCGATCCTCGCAGGCAACTGCCACAAAGGAGATCCGGCCATGACACGATCCCAGAACCGCTTTGGAAAAGTTACTGGTCACGCTCGCCGTGATGATCGGCTCGCGGAGCCCGAGGACTAAGGAGAGCTGTCGGTCGTGGGATCTACCGTGGCAGCAGGCCGCTCTCACCTACGGAGGAAAGCATGTTCGATCGAAACGTCGACTACCCCACAGCCGTCGCGAGCTACGACGACGAGGGCGTGACTGCCGCGACCGACTGGTGCGTCGGGCACATGACGGACGGTGACACCCTTTCCGTCTGGACGTCGCTGAAGTCGAACCTCGAGAACTGCCCTGAACTTGAGAACTTCGTGCGGAGCCACCGCGACGTCGAGCACATCACCGGACGCGGCGGCGGGACGCCCTCAGGCCCTGGCCCGGTTCTGATGGCTTGGGCGGACATGGACGACATCGGCAAGCTCGTACGCTACAGCAGGGGAATCCGAGCGCTGTGCGTCATCACTTGGTACGAAGACGGGCTGCGCCCCTGGGTAACCGCGATGAAGCCGACCATCCTCGGTGACGGTTCCACATGGAAGATGCTCGCGCCCGATCTGGACCCCGTTGTAGTCGAGGCTCTGAAGAGCCTGACGCTCACCATCAACCACAACAACACGATCTCGGCCGGTTTCGAGAAGGACCACGTAGTGGGCGTTCTGCTCGCCCTTCGGGACGCGCGAATCCCTATGAATGCTGGGGCGATGCAGGGCTGGGCGCTCGCGAACGGTTGGGCGGGCAAGAATCCGGAGCGCCTGGCTCAATACGTTCGCAACATCGACGTCGGCAAGCGTCCCCGGAGCCGTCACGTGATCCGACGCGACTACATCGCCACCCTGCGTGAGCGCGCCGCCTCGGAAGCGACGGACGATCAGGACTAGGTCGCAGGCCAAGCGATACCGACCGCGGTTGGGTCGCAGTTCGCGCCGTGGTGCGGAGAAATGCCACGGATCGGCATCCCGAGAAGACGTGGTCACGGTCGCGCTCTGCTTGCGGGCCCCTTGGGACAGGGCACTGACTTTCGAACATGCAGATGCACCCGCTTGCGGAAGGGGTGCCCGCATCTAGCACCTCAGCGGGACGTCACATCTCTTCGTTGTCAAGACCGCCACGCGACCGCCTGTAGATCGCCTTGCGGAGATGACCGAGGGGATCCGGTCTATGGTTTGGGCGTGACTCGTTTCCTCTTCGTAGTGTGCTTACTCGGCTTTCTGCTGAGTTCGTGCGGTCGGGGCGAGAGCGAAGACGCTGCGGCTGAGGTCGACAACGAGCAACCGCCGGCCACCTACGGGCAGATCGATGATCTGGTCCAGGCGGTGGACGATGCCGGGCTGCAGTGTTCGACCTGGACGAAGCCGCTGCGTGAGCGCCTGGCTGCGGATTCTCGCTACTGCGAGGACGGCGATTCGATCGCTGCAATGAACATCTACGCGAGCGGCCGGCAAATGCAGAGAGCAATCGGCGAGTCCGTTCAGTTCGCGGAGTTGTATCGCGAGGAGAACTCGCCCGAGTTGGTCGCTTCGCTTCTAGTTGGCGAAAACTGGATTGTCGAAGCCACCCTGGATGACGTGAGGCGACTCGAACCTGAACTCGGTGGTGTAGTCCAGGACAACTCGTGTGCTGTCGTCAGCTCGGGCGCTGATGGGTGTTGAACCTTCGCTGCTTGAAACGCGATTGGATGCTTGCGTGTACGACGAGGCTGCCGGTGGCCGCACGAACCCGTCGTCGGCATCGACGTGCAGCGGCGCCAGCGCGGCGGGCTCGGGCCTACAAGATGGCAGCGCACCTGCGTCGTGGTGGCCAGGTCGACGACCGATGAGTAAAACAGGCAAGCCCCGTGAGCCAACCTGGGAGGAATCTCGGGCGGCCGAGGTAGTCCGAACCACCCTGGGTGCGTCGGTAACCCCCCTTGATGTTCCGCCGCAGCAGAACTGTGCCGACTACACCGTGCACGACGCTGACCCGCCGTCGGTGCTCGAAGTCACCCAGCACGTGGACGGCGACCGGATGAAGCTGCACGTGACGATGGGGCAGCGGGACTACGAGTTCCCTAGGTCAGACCTCAAGCGGTTCTGGTCACTGCATCTACCTCCGATGGAATCTGAGTATCACCGGAGGTACAGCCAGGTCGTCGCCGACCTGGACACCATCGCTGCAATCCTCGGAGCGCTCGAGTCGATCGATCAACTTTCGTTCGGGCCGAGCTTTTGGTCTGAGCGCCCAAACCATGAAGTCAGCATGCTGCGCCGGCTCGGCGTGGAGTCCGGCCAAGCGCTCAGCTCGGGTGGGCCAGCGATCTACTTCCTGCCACCCGGAGACGGAGGTGCCTCCGGCACTGCGGTCGTCGTGGCTGCAGCGCTTGAAGAAGCATCAAAAACAGACAACCGAACCAAGCTCGAGAAGGGGACGGGAAACGGCGGAGCCACCGACCGGCACCTCTTCGTATGGATCTCTGGCACCCAGGCACTGCCCTACTACGCCATGCTCGACCGCGAGTTACCCACGACTGGCCCAGAGCTTCCCCCGTGGGTTTCACAGCTCTGGATCGGTGCTCGCTACCGAACGGAACAGGTCGTCTGGCGGTGGGACGGCTCTCGCTGGAGTGATGTCTTCACTCCCCCGGCACGGAGCACCGCCGTCGATGTCGATGTCGAAAGCTGATTTGTGGGCCCCGCGGCGACATCCTCCCCCGGCGCGCCGCCCCGGTTTGGCCGGGGCGCTCTCGGTGGTGTCGGGGATCAGGCCGGTGGCCCGGGTGGTTTCGGTGATGGCGAGGGCTGCCTCGGCGACGGCCTCGGGGGTCTGTGCGTCGACCTCGCGTCGCGCGTGGGCAAGGGTTGCAGCGTCGATGGGGGTGGTGCGCTGGAAGCGGTTCGCGTGGCTGGTACGGGACTCGTCGGGCTGGCGGATGCCGGCGGCGACGGACTGGACGGCGACCTTGTCCCGCTCGGTCTGGGTGATGGTCCCGGTCGCGACGACCTCACCGTCTGCGATGCCGCTCCACCCC
>JBASAN010000491.1:0-4750 GCA_049650625.1 Ornithinimicrobium sp. | reverse complement strand
GCCCAGGACGTTGCCGAATCTGACGGACACGTAGCGCCCCGGCTGCGTGCGGGCGAAATCGGCGGTGAGTCGCTCGGCCATGCGCTTGCTGTAGCCCAGCACCGACGTGGGGCTGGCAGCCTTGTCCGTGGAGATGTTGACGAACGTTCCGACCCCACTCTGTGCCGCAGCAGTCAGCACATTGAGCGTCCCCAGCACGTTGGTCTGCCACGCTTCACCCGGGTAGCGCTCGAGAAGGCTGAGGTGTTTCAGCGCGGCGGCGTGAAAGACCACGTCAGGACGGTGCTGCTTGAAGAGATCCTTCACCGTTTGTGCGTCGCGTATGTCCGCGAGGAGCAGGTCCTCGCCTTCGAGCAGCCCCCGGCCGGTCATAGACAACTGCGTGGCATGCAGGGCCGACTCATCACGCTCGAGCAGGAGCAGCCGGGCCGGCTGATAACGCGCGATCTGACGGCACAGCTCAGATCCGATGGAGCCGCCCGCGCCAGTCACGAGCACAACCTTGCCGTGCACCTGCTCGGCAATGGACTCCTGGTCGAGCTCGACGGCCCGACGGCCCAGCAGGTCTTCCAGGTTGATGTCGCGAAGATCCTGGGCGCCCGGATCGTTGCTGAGCATGTCTGAGAGTGTCGGCAGCACCTTCAGCTCGAGACCGGCTTGCTCGGCGATCACGTGGACCTCGCGCAGCAGGTCCGCTTCCGCTTGCGGGATGGCCACCGCGAGGTGCGTGGCTTCGTGGCGAGCGGCGATGGCGGTGATGTCATCGCGGGTGCCGCGGACACGCACGCCCTCGACGCGCAACTTGCGCTTGCCGCGGTCGTCATCCACGAAGGCGACGGGATGGAAGGTCGATTGGTCGTCGTGGATCAGGTTGTGCACGAGTCGGCGGCCGGCCATGCCGGCGCCGAAGACGATGACCCTGGACTCAGCGCGCCGACGCGCTGCACTGCGCGAGCGCGAGGCGCGGACCACGAACCGCGCGGCCAGCATCAAGATGAGGGCAATGGCACCGCCGAAGGCAGGCACGGAGCGTGGGACGCCCGCCGGGCTCAGCACCAACACCCAGCACATCAGCACGAGACCCGTGACCAAGGCTGATCGGGCCACGCCGTAGACCTCCTCGAAGGAGCCGCGCACGTGACTCACCAGATAGGGCCCGAAGAGGCAGCCAAACAACAAGTGGACGCCGGCAGCGACGAGGGCGACTGTGGCGATGTTCGCGGTGAAGGTGGGCGCGAGTGCGTACTGGAACCGAATCCACGTCGTGGCGAACACCGCGAAGATCCAGCAGTTGGAGTCGATGGCCATCCAGGTCAGCCGCACAGCGACTTCCCTGGAGCTCAGCGATATCCGTGACAAAGTTCCTCCGTACCGTCGGAGTAATAGCATTTCCTGGATTGCCCATCATGGCAGGTCGAAAAGCGCCGGACGACGAAAAGATACTGCACCTATAGGCGTCGCTGACCTTCTTTGCCAGATCATGACCGAAGGGGTGCTTCAGGTGGACGATCGGAGTCGTTAGCCACTCCTCCGTATAGGAGTGGACGCTCAGGACCGAGTCATGGCGCCCACGGGGATGGCGCCGGCGAATCGGTCCACCGTGACCCCGACCACTGCCTCGAGGGCCTGGTCCAGACTTCCGAGCCGGGTGGCGTCCTCGATCAACCGCGTCACCGTGGCTGCGCCGACGGCCAGACGCAGGACGGCCGGAACGTCCTTGGCCAGCTCGACGGGCTGGCCGATGTAGACCCCCGGTGCATCGACGATCCGCTCGTAGACCTCGGCGAGGCCCGGCTTGCACATCCAGCCGTCGGCATCAGCGACGGCGACGGACACAATCGTGGGGACGGCGCCGGGGCGGGGCGGCAGCACCTGCACCCCCGGCAGCGCGTCGAGCGCGCCTCGCCATCGGTCCAGGAGGTGGTGGACGACACGGCGTCGCTCGTCCCGGGGCACGGCCTGATACCGCCGCCACTCCGTCAGAGCCACATGCCAGCGTGCCTGCAGCCCCACGTTCACATCCTCGAATCCCGCGGCCAGCGAGGCCAGGGACTTCGGCAGGTCGGCTCGCGACACCGAGCGAGAGAGGCCGGACGGCAGTGATCCGCCGGCCGCGGCGAGGGCCGTGGCATCGCCCGCCAGGTCGTCATCGAGCAGTAGCGCACCACAAAACGGTGGAGCGCTCAACGCCTTCGATCCCGTGATCAGCGCCGACGCCCCAGCGTCCAGGTAGGCCCGCAGATCTCGAGGCGACATCCGCAGCTGAGCTGCGTCGACGACCATCCGCAGATGGGGCTTCCGCGTGCGCCAGCTCCGCACCCAGTCGGGCCCCGGGCAGCACAGGCCGGTCTTGGATCCCCCCATGATGTGCACGAGCACGGCGCGGTCATGCTCGGCGGCATCCTCGATGTGCGCCTCGATCTCGGCTTCGATGTCGCTGGAGCGTCGGACTCGCCCGGCTGCGTCCCGGAGCTCGACGTCGGTCACCCGCACATGCTCCTGGTCGGTCCCGGGCAGCGCCTCCCCAGGCTGAGCGCCGACCTCGAAGGGGGCGCTGGCTCGGAAGGCAGTCAGCCCAGCGGCAGGGATCGTGCCGGATCCAGCTTCGCGTGCGCCGACCGTGATCACCAGGACGTCGCGCTCGTGGGCACCTTGGATCACGGCCGTCAACAGAGACTCCACGTCCGTGCCGGAAGGGGATAGCACGACGCGGTCCTCCCAGCTCGGGTCCAGCCCGAGTGCAGCAGCGATCCCGCCGGCAACGTCCGCGTGCCAGGCCCCTGGGTCGGGGGCCCGGCCGGAGAGCGTTGTCGCAAGCAGGTCATCACGCCAGCGCTCGGCGACGTCGAGCACGAAGGCATCCGGAGGGGTCGCCGTGCACGAGGAGCCCCGCAACAACGGTGCTCGATCGGCCAGCGGCATGCGGTAGGAGTTACGGCCCGCCGCGGGGACGACGCGGTCGTCACTGCCCAGAGCCAGCATGATCTCGACGGGGCCGGCGAGCGAAGCGGCCAAGGTCAAGGCCTGACGCTGCGTCGGTGAGGCGATTTGTGCCGCTTCGGTGAGGGAAGCGGACCCCGTGGCCCGGAGCACGGCCGACAACCGGGAGGTGCCCGCGGTCCACAACGCCGGATCGTGCAGTCCCGATCTCGTCGGTGCCTGGCGCCCGAGCGTCCCGTGCTCAGCGAGCAAGGCGTGGCCTAGGGTTTCTGCGGCGGTGGCCACCCGCCCGACGAGGTCGTCGCGAAGGTGCCGGGTCTGGATACCCTGGTCTGGCCTGTCCACGCCTTCAGGGTAGTCCGCTGATCCTTAGCTTTCCTGCCTATCGCGCGTACTCATTAACGCATTAAGGGGAAGGTGTGGCGGACGATTATGGATTCGATCATGTGTGGTTATGATTACGCCGTGACCATCCGCTCGAGCAGCCATCTCGTCTCGCGACGTCATGTCGACCTGCTCCGGGTCAGCAGCACCTTGATGTGTGGGATGCGCTAGCGCGCCCCACTGCGATGGCTCATCCCGAGCCGCCGACCGGGCGTGTGAGCCGGGTCGGTCCTCTCTGAAGTCCGCTCGCCTCGCGCGCCACCGCCCTCCGTGAGGAAATCATGACCACCGACGTCGTTCGCAGCGCTCGACCCGCCCGTCCGTCTCGACCCAACGGCCAATGGGCTGTCGATGGGCCCGCTCCGCTGAACCACAACGAGGAGACCAAGGCCGCCGACAACGGCCTCAACGTCCGGGAGCGGATCGAGCAGATCTACTCCAAGCAGGGTTTCTCCTCCATCGACACCGACGATCTGAACGGTCGGATGCGCTGGTGGGGGCTCTACACCCAGCGTCGTCCCGGCATACCGGGCGGTCGCACGGCCCAGATGGAGCCGCACGAGCTGTCGGACGAGTTCTTCATGCTGCGGGTCCGCCTCGACGGGGGAGCCGTCACTGCCCACCAGCTCCGGGTGCTGGGTGAGATCTCCACCGAGTTCGCCCGGGACACCGCCGACATCAGTGACCGACAGAACGTGCAGCTCCACTGGATCCGCATCGAGGACGTGCCGGAGGTCTGGGCGCGTCTGGAAGCCGCAGGTATGCAGACCACGGAGGCCTGCGGGGACACCCCCCGGGTGATCCTGGCCAGCCCGGTCGCGGGGATCTCGGCCCAGGAGCTGATCGACCCCACGCCGGTGATCGACGAGATCCTCGAGCGCTTCATCGGCGACCCCGAGCTGTCCAACCTGCCCCGCAAGTTCAAGAGCGCGATGACCGGTCACCCCAGCCTCGACGTGGTGCATGAGATCAACGACATCTCGCTCGTGGCCGTCGAGCACCCCGAGCTCGGCATCGGCTACGACCTCTGGGTGGGCGGGGGACTGTCGACCAACCCTCGTCTCGCCGAACGTCTCGGTGCCTTCGTGCGCCCCGAAGAGGCCGCTGACGTCTGGCACGCCGTGCTCCAGGTCTTCCGCGACTACGGCTACCGGCGGCTGCGCAACAAGGCTCGGCTGAAGTTCCTCCTCGCCGACTGGGGCGCCGAGAAGTTCCGATCCGTACTCGAGACCGAGTACCTCGGCCGCGCCCTGGCCGACGGTCCGCCCCCGCCACCTCCCACCGGCCCCAGCGATCACGTCGGCGTCCACGAGCAGAAGGACGGCAAGCGTTACGTCGGCGCGGCACCCACGGTGGGGCGGGTCAGTGGGTCCATCCTCACCGCCTTGGCCGACCTGATGGAGTCCGTCGGCTCGGACCGGCTGCG
>JBASAN010000490.1:0-2664 GCA_049650625.1 Ornithinimicrobium sp. | reverse complement strand
GCTCCAAGTGGCGCAGACCAGCGTGAGAGCGGTGTGCTCGGCGAGCATCCCCAGCAGCCCGAGGCTGCGTGGTCGTTGGAGGGACGGCGTCCAGGGTGCGACGGCGAGCACGGAGGGCTTATCAGTCATCGAGCAGCTCCCTTCTCACGGCGGGGTCGGTTCGAACGTGGTCGACCATCGCAGCCGTCAGTCGTGCCACCACAGGGCGGATCGCGTCCCGCCGCTCACCGGCGCGGTCGGTCAGCTCCTGTAGGTGCCCGGGGGTGGACAGTGCCACGGGGTCGGCCCACGTGACGTCACCGGCGGTACCGAGGACAGAGGAGTAATCGGAGAACTTGAAGGTCGGCTCGCGCAGCTGCTCGTCGAGCCTGACCGGGATGACGGGCACGCCGAGGGCGTCGGCGAACACGATGCCGTGCAGGCTCGACGTCAGGAGCACCCGGCACGAGGCGATGGCGGCGGCGATCGAGGCGACGGACTGGTTGGGCGTCACCAGATCCACGCCGTCAGCCTGCAGCCGCTGCATCCGGGCCAACGAGGTTCGAGAGCCGAACTCGCTGAAGTGCGGCAGGACGGTGGCGACGGTGCTCGGTGGGGATCGCGTCGTCACGAGGGCTGAGACGAGCAGTCCGGGATCACCGAGCGCCGGACGGTCGGAGGACAGGAGCTCCTGCGTGCGGTGACCGCGGACCCACGAGACCCTGGCGGTCCGGATCGAGCGCGCGACGTCGGAGTCCGGGCTGCGGAGACCGGACCCGAGGATGAGCCCGTCGGCGCCCGTGCGGGCATAGACGTCGAGCACGGAGCCGATCCCGAAGAAGTCGGCCGACCCAGGCCGAGACCAGTCGACCGGCCTTTCGAGGAGGTGGGTGAAAACCGCCTGATTGGCTTGGTCCCCGAAGTTCGAGAAGGCCAGGTGGCGTCTCGTCAGCTGCCACCACGCACCGCGGTGCCTTGTCGACTCTCCTACCAGCGCCCTCACCGTGCGATACGGTTTCCACCAGTAGACGCTAGGCATGGACGAACACTCGGGGAGCTGTCGTGGCGGGGCCGTCCGGCAGTCGCTCGGCACTGGTGTTGATCCAGCTCGGCAGCGCCGGTGCCGCCTTGATCGCCTGGCTGGCCCTCTCGGTTCTCGTGCCCGCCGAGCCGCAGCAGGAAGCGGTCGCGGCGCTGAGCATCGGCACGGTGGTCGGTCTGGTCCTGAGTCTGGGAGTCCCGGTCATCCTGCCAAATCTCCTTCGGGGGGTGGATCTCAGTCTAGGGATCCGGGGGACCGCGGGGGCGGTTCCGCTGATCATCGTGGGGTTGCTGAGCGCCGTCGCCTGCGTGCTCGGCTCAGCGGCGTTCATTGCGGGGTTGGGGGGGCCGGCCCCATTGGCTGCCGGCTACGGCGGGGCACTGGCGAGCGGGCAGGCGGCCGCGCAGCTCGCTCGGGTGCGGTACGACCTGCTCACGATGGCGGTCTCGGTGCTTCCCGTAGTCATGTTCCCGGTCTCCTGGCTCGCTGTCCTCTCGGCCGACTTGGCGCCGCTGTCGAGTCGAGTGGTCGTGGGAGTCTGCCTCGTGGCGTGTCTCGCCTCGAGTCAGTGGAGGGTTCTCCGGTCGAGGGGCACAGCGGGGGCCAGGGTCGGGCGCAGCCAGTGGGCCTGGCTGGGCCAGGCGATCCCGCTGGTGCCTCACATGATCTTCTTCTCGGCGCTGCTGCAGGGCCCACGCCTGGTGGCCTCGTTCAGCGCCGACGCGGAGCTGCTGATCGCGGTCCACATCCCGATGCTCGTGCTCAACGGGTGCTTCACGGCCCTGGCGGCGTTCAACGCGGTCTGGACCGTGACCGTCCAGATGTCCGACGACGCCGATCTCCACCATCGATGGACGTCGCTTTGCACCCAGATGCTGGTCGCGGGCGCCGGTCTTGCCGTCCTCGCCGGAGTCACGATCGTCGTCCTGCTGAAACTCGAGTTCGTCGAGCCAGTCGGGTCCGGGATGATCGTGCTGGCCGCTCTCGCGCCGTTCGTCCTGAGCCTCTACTACGCCGGCGCCGCGGTCGTTGTCCGTGATGGGCAGCGGTCGGTGACGTTCCCTGCGGCGTCGGGTCTGGGTCTGGGAACCATGGTCGTCATCTCGCTGATGGCTCCGGCGCAACCCTGGCTCCAGCTCGGCGTCGCCCTGAGCGTCACGATGGCTGTCATGCTCGGGTCGGTGAGAGGCACGAGAGCCGTGCCCGTCCTACCGCTCACCGCGTTGGCGATCGGCGCTGTGTTCATCACCGCGGCCACCGGGGCGCTCGCGCTGGTGAGCCGGTAGTACTCCAGGCATCCCTGGGGCCGTCCGAGGGGTGGCCTGTCCAGACCGGCTCCAAGCCCAGTGATCGACGCCCACCCCTGTGACCAGCCAAGACACGAGCGGCTGAGTGTCTCGAGTCGGTGCGCTCGGGAATCTTCCGCGACCCGGCTGTTCCAGGGGCCTGATGTGGTTGTCTTCGTCTCGACTTGCCCCCCACCTTCGGAGCCCCCATGAAGAAGCTGATCGCGGCGGTACTGACCGCCTTCCTGATGTCCCTCGGGCTGGTGGCGACGACGACGTCGACCGCCAGCGCCGCGGACTGCGACTACCCCCAGACCTGCGTCGACACGACCACCGACGCGTCGGGTCTCAAGACCA
>JBASAN010000489.1:0-3714 GCA_049650625.1 Ornithinimicrobium sp. | reverse complement strand
GCTTGCACCGGTATGGGGATTGTGCGAGTTATCCGGTGGCGTCCCCCCACTTCACCGGAAGACCCTGCCCCATGTGTGGCTCTCCTGGGAGAATGCCCCCCCTGCCTTCCAGGAGAGCCACACCCTTACTCCTCCCCCATCGCTAGGGTTGCGGTGTGAAGGCACTCGTCGTCGGCAGCGGAGCCCGTGAGCACGCACTCGTCCACTCGCTGAGCCAGGACGCCGAAGTGTCGGCGATCTTCGCCGCACCCGGCAATCCGGGGATCGCCGCGATGGGGGGTGTTGTCCGATGCCTGCCCGAGGTCACCGCCCTCACCGACGCGGAGGCCGTGGTCAGCGCAGCAACCGAGCACGCCGTCGACCTGGTCATCATCGGCCCGGAGGCTCCCCTCGTGGCGGGGGTTGCCGACGCCGTGCGGGCAGCCGGATTCGCGTGCTTCGGACCCAGCGCCGCCGCGTCCCGCCTCGAGGGCAGCAAGGCCTTCGCCAAGGAGGTCATGGCCGCGGCCGACGTGCCCACCGCCCGGGCCCAGGTGTGCACGACCCCGGAACAGATCCGCGACGCCCTCGACGCGACGGTCCCGCCGTACGTCGTGAAGGACGACGGGCTGGCCGGCGGCAAAGGCGTCGTGGTGACCGAGGACTTCAACGAGGCGCTGACCCACGGACTGAACGCCTTGGCCACACCCGGTGCCGCGGTGGTCGTCGAAGAGTTCCTCGACGGGCCGGAGGTGTCGTTGTTCTGCCTCACCGACGGCACCGAGGTGCGAGCGATGGAGCCGGCGCAGGACTTCAAGCGGCTCCTCGACGACGACCAGGGACCCAACACGGGAGGCATGGGGGCCTACAGCCCGTTGCCTTGGCTCGAGGAGCACAGCCCGGGCCTGGTCCAGGACGTCTTGGAGCGAGTGGCCCGCCCGACCATTCGGGAGATGCACCAGCGCGGCATCCCGTTCGCCGGGGTGCTGTACGTCGGCTTGGCCCTCACCTCCGCCGGTCCCAGGGTCGTCGAGTTCAACGCCCGTTTCGGGGATCCGGAGACCCAGTCCGTGTTGGCTCGTCTGAGGAGCCCGCTAGGCTCGGTGCTCATGGCGGCCGCCACCGGTCAGCTGGCGGAGCAGCCGCCCCTGGCCTGGCGGGAGGACGGCGCGGTCACCGTGGTGCTGGCCGCGTCCGGCTATCCCCAGGCACCTCAGACGGGGGCCGTGATCGACGGTATCGAACAAGCGGAGCAGGTCGAAGGTGTGCACGTGCTGCACGCCGGCACCGCCCGGACGGCGGAGCCAGAACCGAGTTCTTCGGCCGACACTGCCCCGCTGGTGACCTCCGGTGGTCGCGTGCTGTCGGTGGTCGCGCTCGGTGACAGCCTGGCCCAGGCCCGCTCGCGGGCCTATCAGGCGACCCAACGGATCGACATACCAGGATCGCAGTATCGCCGCGACATCGCTGCGGAGGCTGCCGGCCCCGCATACGTCTCGATGCAGGTGGATGGGCACGTCCCGCTCTACGCCGGCAAGGTCCGCGAGCTCTACGCGCCGCTGGATCCGGACACCGGTCTGGCCCACGAGCAGCGGATGCTCCTGGTCGCCTCGGACCGCATCTCGGCCTACGACCACGTGCTCAGTACTCCCGTGCCCGACAAGGGCGTGGTGCTCACACAGCTGTCCCTGTGGTGGATGGACCAGCTCGGTGACCTCTGCGCCAACCACCTCGAGTCCACCAATGTCCCGGCGGCGGTCCGCGGGCGGGGCATCTACGTCCACCGGCTGGCCATGCTCCCGGTGGAATGCATCGCCCGTGCCTACCTGACCGGTGGCGGTCTGGCCGAGTACCGAGCGTCCGGCACCGTCAGCGGCGTGAAGCTGCCGCCGGGGTTGGTCGACGGGTCCCAACTGCCGGAGCCGATCTTCACACCCAGCACCAAGGCCCCGATGGGCGAGCACGACCAACCGATGACGTACGCCGAGGTGGAGGCACTCCTCGGCCCGGCTATGGCATCGACGGCCCGCGACCTGACGCTGGCCATCTTGATCCGCGGCAACCAGATCGCCCGGGAGCGCGGCGTCATCATCGCCGACACCAAGGTCGAGTTCGGGATCGATCCTCGGGAGTGTCCGGACCATGCGCTGCGTGAGGACGGCTCCATCGACTGGAGGGCTATCGACCCGCATCAGGTGCGGCTCATCCTGGCCGACGAGGTGCTGACGCCCGACTCCTCGCGCTTCTGGAGGGCGAGCGAGTGGGAGCCGGGACATCCGCAGACGTCCTACGACAAGCAGGTCCTGCGCGACTGGCTGACGGGCCCGGAGAGCGGCTGGGACCGAGCCGGTGACATGCCGCCGTCACCGTTGCCGGAGCACGTGGTGGCCACCACCAGGGAGCGCTACGTCGAGGCCTTCGAGGCCTTGACCGGTAACAGGTTCGACCCCGATCCTGCGTAGACTCACGCCCGACCTCACGCTCGCGTGGAGGACGCCCGGAGCGATTTCACCCCGTAACCAAGGAGTAGCGGCCCTGATGGGAACTGTCATCGTGGATGTCATGCCCAAGCACGAGATTCTGGACCCCCAGGGCCAGGCGGTCGCCGGTGCGCTGGCACGGATGGGGGTGCAGGGCTTCACCGAGGTCCGGCAAGGCAAGCGCTTTACCCTGGAGGTCGACGGAGAGGTCACCCAGGATCATCTCGTCGCCGCCGAGCAAGCCGCATCGATGCTCTTGAGCAACCCCGTGATCGAGGACATCGTCTCGGTCCGTCCGGGTCCGGCATGAAGATCGGAGTCGTCACCTTCCCAGGGTCGCTTGACGACCACGACGCCCGCAGGGCCATCACCCTGGCCGGTGGCGAGGCGGTGGCGCTGTGGCACGGCGACGAGGACCTGCGGGGAGTCGATGCGGTCGTCCTTCCGGGCGGGTTCTCCTACGGCGACTATCTACGAGCCGGTGCGATCGCTCGGTTCTCACCCGTCATGGGCGCCCTGATCCCCGCTGCGCAGGGTGGGATGCCGGTGCTGGGCATCTGCAACGGCTTCCAGGTGCTGTGTGAGTCGCACCTGTTGCCCGGGGCACTGGTGCGCAACGACCATCAACAGTTTGTCTGTCGGGACCAGAAGTTGAGGATCGAACGGAACGGCACCGACTGGACCAACCAGTTCGCCGCCGGAGAGCAGATCACCATCGTGCTCAAGAACGGTGAGGGGGGATTCATGGCGGACGGAAACACGCTGGACGCGTTAGAGGGCGAGGGACGCGTCGTGGCTCGCTACCTGGGGGCGAACCCCAACGGTTCGCGCCGTGAGATCGCCGGGATCAGCAATGCCCGTGGCAACGTCGTCGGCTTGATGCCCCACCCCGAGCACTGCGTCGAGGTCGGCTACGGGCCTTCGATGGATGGGCTGCCCTTCTTCACCTCGGTGCTCACAGCGTTGGTGTCGGCATGAACACGGCGAACGTGGGCGCCTATGCACCCGACACCGTGACTGCCGCCGCGGGCTCTCCGGATGTCGAACAGCCGTGGGCTGCGTTGGGCTTGAAACAGGACGAGTACGCCAGGATCCGCGAGATCCTCGGTCGCCGGCCGACGAGTGCCGAGCTGGCGATGTACTCCGTGATGTGGTCCGAGCACTGCTCCTACAAGTCTTCCAAGGTGCACCTGAGCCAGTTCGGGGAGAAGACCACCGACGCCATGCGGGAGAGCCTGTTGGTCGGCATCGGTGA
>JBASAN010000488.1:0-8228 GCA_049650625.1 Ornithinimicrobium sp. | reverse complement strand
CCACTCCTCGCGCGGACCTCAGGTCCTGCCCTAAGTTGGACCCATGGTGAACTCCCCAACGAAGCGACCAAAGGTTCTTGCGATCGTCCTGGCTGGAGGGGAGGGCAAGCGGTTGATGCCGTTGACGGCCGACCGTGCCAAGCCGGCCGTGCCGTTCGGAGGGATCTATCGTCTGATCGACTTCGCGTTGTCGAACATCGTCAACTCGGGCTACCTGCGGGTCGTCGTGCTCACGCAGTACAAGTCGCACAGCCTGGACGCGCACATCACCAAGACGTGGCGTATGTCGACGCTCCTGGGCAACTACGTCGCTCCTGTGCCCGCTCAGCAGCGGCTGGGCAAGCACTGGTTCTCCGGGAGCGCAGACGCCATCCACCAGAGCATGAACCTGATCCACGACGAGAAGCCCGACATCGTGGTGGTGGTCGGGGCTGACCACGTCTACCGCATGGACTTCTCCCAGATGGTCGCTCAGCACATCGAGACCGGCGCCGGAGTCACCGTGGCCGCCATCCGCCAGCCACGCTCGGAAGCCGACCAGTTCGGCGTCATCGACGTGGACAGTGACGACCAGCGCAAGATCAGCCAGTTCCTGGAGAAGCCGTCCGACCCGCCCGGTCTGCCCGACTCCCCCGACGAGGTCTTGGCCTCGATGGGCAACTACGTCTTCAACGCCGATGTGCTGGAGCGGGCCGTCAAGGAGGACGCCGACCTCGAGGGGTCCAAGCACGACATGGGCGGCGACATCGTGCCCGCGTTCGTGTCCCGCGGTGAAGGCTGGGTCTACGACTTCAAGGACAACATCGTGCCGGGCTCGACCGACCGGGACCGCGGCTACTGGCGGGACGTCGGGACGATGGACTCCTACTACGAGGCCCATATGGATCTCATCTCGGTGCACCCGGTCTTCAACATGTACAACGAGGAATGGCCCATCCTGACCAACTACGGCTGCGCAGCGCCGGCCAAGTTCGTGCACGGCTCGCAGGACCGCGTGGGCACGGCCATCGACTCGGCGGTCTCCCCCGGAGTCGTGATCAGTGGAGCGACGGTCAGCTCCTCGGTGCTCTCACCCCGGGTCAAGGTGCACAGTTTCAGCTCCATCACCGGCTCAGTGCTGCTGGACGCCGTCGTGGTGAATCGGCACTGCACGATCAAGAACGCCATCATCGACAAGGAGGTCGTCATCCCCGAGGGCACCTCGATCGGGATCGACCACGACCACGACCGCGAGCGTGGTTTCACGGTGACCGAGTCCGGCCTGACTGTGGTCGGTAAGGGCACGGTCATCGAGGTCCCGGAAGGTGCGGTCGACGCGGAGGCGGAGGACCCGGCCCGCTGACGATGGCCCCCTAGCGAGGCTGCATACGACAAAGACGGCGCCGCATTCCCCTCGGGGAGTGCCGCGCCGTCTCGTGCGAGGTGGGGGGTCAGAAGCCCATCGCGTGGAACCCGCCGTCGACGTGCACGATCTCGCCGGTAGTCCTGGGGAACCAGTCGGACATCAGCGCCACGCAGGCCTGCGCCGCGGGCACCGGGTCACGGACATCCCAGCCCAGCGGGGCGTGGTCGTCCCACTTGGCGAACTGCTCGAACTCAGGGATGGAGTTGGCGGCGGTGGTCGAGACGGGCCCGGCGGCGACGAGGTTGCTGCGGATGCCCTGCGGCCCGAGATCGCGGGCCAGGTAGCGGCTGGTGGACTCGAAGGCGGACTTGGCCACACCCATCCAGTCGTAGACGGGCCAGGCGTAACTGGCATCGAAGGTCAGGCCGACGATGCTGCCGCCGGGTCCCATCAACGGCAGGGAGGCTGCGGCCAACCCCTTGAGGGAGTATGCCGAGATCTGCAGAGCGGTGGCGACGTCCTCCCAGGGGGCGCCCATGAAGTCGAACGCGCCTTTGGGGGCGAAGCCGATCGAGTGGAGGACCCCGTCGAGGTGGTCGACGTGCTCGCCGACCCGCTCGGCCAGGGAGTCCAGGTGCTCGGGGTTGCTGACGTCCAGCTCCACGATGTTCACCGGGTTGGGTAGGCGGCGCGAGATCGTCTCGGTGATCCGCATCGTGCGACCGAAGGAGGTCAGCACCACCTCGGCGCCCTGCTCCTGGGCCATCCTGGCCACGTGGTAGGCGATCGAGGAGTCCTTGAGGACCCCGGTGATCAGCAACTTCTTGCCTTGCAACAACATCGAGTGCCCTTCGGTGGGACGGGGTAAAGGCGCGGTGGGTGGGCGCGTGGTGGGTGTCAGTGTCCCATTCCCATGCCGCCGTCCACGGGAATGACAGCCCCGGAGATGTAGGCGGCGCTGGGGCTGGCGAGGAAGGCGACCGTGTCGGCGACCTCCTGGGCCTGGGCGAACCGCCCGGCCGGGATGGCCGAGAGGTAGGTCTTGCGGCGTTCCTCGGGCAGGGAAGCCGTCATCTCGGTCTCGATGAAGCCGGGGGCGACGACGTTGGCCGTGATCCCCCGGGCTCCCAGCTCGCGGGTGATCGAGCGGGCCAGACCGACCAGGCCGGCCTTGGAGGCGGCGTAGTTGGACTGGCCGGGGGCGCCATACAGCCCGACGATCGAAGAGACCAGGATGATGCGGCCCTGGCGGGCGCGGATCATGCCCTTGGCGGCTCGGCGTGCGCAGCGGAAGGCCCCGGTGAGGTTGGTGTCCACCACGTCGGTGAACTCCTCGTCGCTCATCCGCATCAGGAGGGTGTCCTTGGTGATGCCGGCGTTGGCCACCACGACGTCCATGGTCCGGCCCAGCATCTGCTCGGCCTCGGTGAAGGCGGCGTCCACGCTGGCGGAATCATCGACGTGGCACAGCACCCCCCGCAGCCCCTCCGGCGGCTCACCGCTGCGGTGAGTGATGACGACGTCGTCGCCCTGGGCAGCGAAGGTGCGGGCTATGGCCAGTCCGATGCCGCGGTTGCCCCCGGTGACCAGCACCGCTCGGGGTGCTACGTTTTGCGGTTCGTCCAAGGGTGCCTGAGTCACCCGCATACCGTAGCCGTATCATCGAATTATGCCCACTGAAAGTCGTCCGCAGGCCGTCACCACGGCCCGTCGCTCGCGTCGCGAGGACCGCAACGACCGGCTGAGGGGCTACCTGATCGCTATGAGCATCCGGATCGCCTCGTTTCCCCTGGCGGTCTGGGCGCTGAGCACCGGCCACATCATCATCGGGTCGATCTTGGCTGCTGCCGCCATCTTGTTGCCCTCGTTCGCCGTCATGTTGGCCAACAACGTCGATCAGCGACAGAGTAAGTCCATGCTGACTTCCCCCGTTCGCGCCTTGCCGCCCACGCCACGCCCCGACGACCTGTGAGTCGCAGCGGCCGTGAGGTCGTATGCAGTGCCAAAGCGTGCCGCTCAGCGGCCACCCATGCCGTGATCTGGCGCAACCCGAAGTTGCACGTCCACGGCCGACGCAAGGTGTGGACGGCCTGCCCCGAGCACACCGCGAGCCTGTCGAGCTTCGTGGACCTTCGCGGCTTCTTGATCGAGGTCATCCCGGTGGAGGACCTACAGCCCGACCGTGACGGCTGAGCGACCATGATCGGCATCCTGACGCGGCCCCGGTGGCTGCTCTACCTGGTGCTGGCACTGATCTTCGCGGTGGCAGCGGTGTGGCTGGGCCACTGGCAGTACGGCCGTCACGAGGCCAAGGTCGAGCGACGCGACACCATCGAGGCCAACTACGGCGCCGACCCCGTGCCGCTCACTGCCGTGTTGAACGGCGCGGACGACATCTTCCAAGCGAGCGACGACTGGACCCGGGTCGAGGTCACCGGCCGCTACCGTCCCGAGGACCAGCTCTTGGTGCGCAACCGCCCCTACCGCAGTGTCTTCGGCTATGAGGTGCTGGTCCCGTTCGAGGTCGACGGACTCGAGGCCGACGCGCCCGACCTGCTGGTGGATCGCGGGTGGGTCGAGAATGCGCGCAACGCGGCCACCCTGCCTGAGGTGCCGGCGCCGCCGACCGGTGACGTCACGATCACCGGATGGCTCCGGCCCTCCGAAGAAGACCTGGGTCGGGACCTGCCGGCCGGGCAGGTCGCCTCGATCAACCTCGCGGTGGCCGAGGAGGCCAGCGGTGACGCGCTGTTCGACGCCTACCTGGCCCTGGAGTCCGAAGCAGGGGGCACGCCGGTCCAGACGCGCCCCGCCCAGGCCGATCCACCCGACACCGGTTTGGGCGTCAACTTCGCTTACGCCTTGCAGTGGTGGCTCTTCTCCCCCATCGGCATCGTCCTGGTCGTCGTGATGGCCCGGCGCGAAGCCCGCGACGAGGCCGACGCCAACCCGGACACCCGCGGCCGGTCGACTCCGGCGGCGGACATGGTGGGCGCCAAGAAGAAGCGCATCTGGGACGACGAAGACTACTAGGCGCCGACCCTGGTCCCAGGACTGCGGGGGCTGAGCCGAACTGGCTCAGGCGTGAGTGCTGGTGGCTCCGGACCTGGAGAACTGGGTTTCGTACAGCATCTGATACATCCCGCCACGCTCCAACAGCTCCTCGTGGGTGCCCTGCTGCACCACACGTCCGCGGTCCATGACCACGATGGTGTCGGCGTCCCGCACGGTGGAGAGCCGGTGGGCGATGACGATCGAGGTCCGGCCCGACAACGCCTCGTCGAGGGCACGCTGCACGGCGACCTCGGACTCGCTGTCCAGGTGGGCGGTGGCCTCATCGAGCACCACCACCGAAGGCGACTTCAGGAGCAGCCGGGCGATGGCCAAGCGCTGCTTCTCCCCTCCCGACAGGCGGTGGCCCCGGTCACCGAGGACGGTGTCCAGCCGGTCGGGCAGGCCGTCGACCAGATTCCACACTTGGGCGCCCCGCAGGGCCACTTCCATCTGCTCCTCGGTGGCCCCGGGTGAGGCGTAGAGCAGGTTGGCGCGGATCGTGTCGTTGAACATGTGCGCTTCCTGCGTGACCACGCCGACCGTGTCGCGCAGTGAGTCGAACGAAGCGTCTCGCAGGTTGACACCCCCGATCGTGATCGTCCCCTGGACCGGGTCGTAGAGACGGGAGATCAGCGTGGTCAAGGTCGACTTGCCGGCGCCGCTGGGCCCGACCAAGGCGACCATCGAGCCAGGCGCGATGTCGAGGTCGATGTCGAAGAGCACCTGGCGCCGGTCCAACGACTCCGCGTCGGGCCGCAGCTCCAGGGAGGAGATGGCGACCTCATCGGCCGCGGGATAGGTGAAGTCGACCCCATCGAGACGTATGCCGACCATCCCGTCCGGGATCGACACCGCGTCCTCGGCCTCGGCCACGAGGGGGCGCAGGTCGAGGATCTCAAAGATCCGCTCGAACGAGACCAGCGCGGTCATGACGTCCACGCGCGCGTTGGACAGAGCGGTCAGCGGGCCGTAGAGGGAGCCGAGGAGTGCCGCCATCGCCACGAGACTGCCGACAGACAGCGACCCGGAGATGGCGAGCAGTCCGCCCAGGCCGTAGACCAAAGCGGTGGCCAGGGCCGCCACGAGTCCCAGACCCGCGGCGAAGATCACCCGGTTGACGGAGATCGCGACCCCGGCGTCGCGCACCCCCTGGGCTCGCTCTGCATACTCCTCGGCCTCGGTGTGCGGTCGTCCGAAGAGGCGCACCAACATGGCACCCGCCACGTTGAACCGTTCGGTCATCCGCGAGGCCAACTCGGAGTTGAGGTTCATCTGCTTGCGGGTCAGCGTCGACAAACGCCGCCCCATGAAGGAGGCCGGGACCAGGAAGATCGGCAGGAGCAGCACTGCCAACAGGGTGATCTGCCAGGACAGACTCACCAGCGTGACGCCCACGATGACGAGGGTGACCACGTTGCTGACCAGGCCGGACAGGATCGAGGTGAAGGCGGTCTGCGCCCCGATGACGTCGGTGTTCAACCGGTTGACCAGCGCGCCGGTCTGGGCGCGGGTGAAGAAGGCGATGGGTTGGCGCAGCACGTGGCCGAAGACCTGCGTCCGCAGGTTGAGGATCAGGCCCTCACCGATCCGCGAGGAGTACCACCGGGTGACCACGATGAGCAGCGCCGAAAACACGGCCAACCCCGCGACGATCGAGCCCAGCGAGATGACGACGCTGCGGTCTTCCTTGAGCACGCCGTCGTCGATGATGCGACCAAGCAGCAGCGGGGTCGCGACGACCAGGGACGCGCCAAGCACGGTCAGGATGAGGAAGATGATGATCTCGCGTTTGAAGGCCACCCCGTAGGTCAGCACCCGGCGGGCCGTGCCCTCTTGGAGCGTTTGCTTGGTGACGCTCTTGTCCTTGCCGAACATCCGGAAGACCGGTCCCCCGCTGAAACCCGTACCCATCGTCATACGCACAACCACGCTTTCCTCGTCGGCGGATGAACGCCACAGGTGCGGGGTGCTATTCCGTTATGGCAACCCTAGGGCCCTTGTTCGTGGAACCATCGTCGGATGAGCGCTGAGACGTCCCCGGGATCCTCCGGCCCGAGAGTCGCCGTGATCGGAGCCGGCATCGTCGGGTTATGCACGGCCTACACCCTGATGCGGCGCGGGGTCGACGTCACGGTCTACGAGCAGGGGGTCCCCGGCAACAGCCAGTCGGGCGGCGTCTCGCGCATCTTCCGACATGCCCACGACGACGCGCGGCTCATCACCGCGGCTCAGGAGGCTCGGGCGCTCTACGACCACTGGGGACGAGACCTCGGAGTGGAGATGGTCTCCAGCGATGGGGCAGTCGCGCTTGGACCGGGTGTCCCAGACCGGCTGAAGCTCCTACAGGAGGCGGGCGTGCGGGCCCGGCAGGTCGATGCGACAACCGTCGCAGGACTGATCCCGATGGTGGCGCCCTACGACGGACCGGCCATGCTGGACGAAGAGGGCGGGTCGATCCGCACGAGCCAAACCGTCACCGCTCTGGTGCGCGCTCTGGGTGACCGACTGCTGCGCGAGGAGGTCATCAGCCTGCGTCTGGTGGGTGGGGCGGACGATTCCGTCGAGCTGCGCAGCGGAGGGACGACAGAGGTCTTCGACTCGGTCGTGGTGGCTGCGGGGCGCGGCACCTCCCACCTCGCCCGGGACGTCGGGTTGTCACTGCCGATCCATCCCGGCGCACACGTCCGGCTCACGTTCCGGGTCCGGGGTGAGGCACCGGCCCGTCTGGCCACCCTGCAGGACTCCAGCGGGGACTTCGGCGAGACGGGGATCTATGCCGCCGCCGTTCCGGGGAACTCGGCCTACGGACTGGGACTGAGCAACAAGACCGACGTTCGCGAGGACGGCAGCCTGGCGGACCCGGCTGCGCTGCAGAGTCTGGCAGACCGGGCGCAGGCTTACGTGACTCGCGCGCTCCCGGGGCTGGACCCAGATCCCGTCGACGTGCGCCACTGCTGGGTCACCGAACTGCCGTGGGGGCCCGACGGTATGGCGGTGTGGCGCAACGGCAACGTGCTCGTCCCAGCGGGTCACAACCTGTTCAAGCAAGCGCCGAGCCTGGGTCGCAAACTGGCCGACGCGGCGTGTGGCGCCGAGCTGGATCCGAGCCTGTTGCCTGATAGCCGGCTAGGCGCAGCGGGCTGAGGCGACGGAAGGCGATCACGGCGCTCCACGCGAAGCCAGAGCCATCCGCCCCGGTTGCACGCTGCTGTCAGCCCGGACTCGCCGAGACACTCCTCGGGGCATAGTCTGTCGAGGCTCACCACCGAGCGACCCCGTCAGTGAAGGAATCCCATGTGCCGAGTGCTCGCGTTCATCGGGCGGGAGACTCCGCTGGAGAATCTGCTCCTCACCCCGCCGAACAGCCTGGTCAACCAGGCTCTGGATCCTGAGCGGCACCCGGAGCTTCAGTTGGCGGGGTGGGGGTTCGGCGCCTGGAGCGAACACCTCCTGAAGCCCGAGGACCCGTTCATCTACCGCCGGCCCATGGCCGCCTTCTACGACGACAACGTTGAGCGCATCGTCCCCAGTCTGCGCGCCAGCACGATGCTCGCCCACGTCCGGGCGGCCGCCTACGACTCGAAGGTTGTCCTGGCCGACGAGAACTGCCACCCCTTCTCGTTCGCCGACACCCCCTGGATCGTCGCGCAGAACGGCTACCTGCCGAGCTGGCAGATCCTGCAACGGGAGCTGTTGCAGCATTGCAAGGACTCCTACCTGAAGCAGATGAAGGGATCGACAGACACCGAGTTCCTCTACGTGCTGCTGCTCTCCTTGCTCGACGGCGACAGCGACGAGGACGTCCAGCGTGCGGTCGAGAAGATGGTCC
>JBASAN010000487.1:0-4987 GCA_049650625.1 Ornithinimicrobium sp. | reverse complement strand
CCGTTGTTCCGGAACACCATGCCCCGATACGAGGTCCTCAGTCAGGACGCGATGGCCCAGCTCGACCAGGGCTGGCGCAGGCTCATCACCGAGATCGGCGTGGAGTTCGACAGTGAGCGAGCGCTGGAGATGTTCCGCAAGGCGGGTCAGAAGATCGAGGGCCAGACGGTCTTCCTGGATCCCGAGTTCGTCCTGGAGCAGGTGGCCAAGGCCCCCCGGGAGTTCGAGCTGCACGCGCGCAATCCCGCCAACAACGTTCACATCGGCGGCGACGCGATGGTGTTCAGCGGCGTCTATGGCCCACCGTTCGTCCGCGAAGGGTCAGTCCGTCGTGATGCGACGATGGATGACTTCCAACGGTTCGCCAAGCTGGCCCAGTCCTTCAGCGTGATGGACTCCGCCGGTGGAGTCGTGTGTGAGCCCAACGACGCTCCCCTGGACTCCCGGCACCTGGACATGACATACGCCCTTCAGACGTTGACCGACAAGATCTACATGGGCAACGTCGTCTCGGGGGTCAACGCCGAGGACACGATCGCAATGGGATCGATCCTGTTCGGCGGGAGGGACGTCATCGAGAAGGCCCCTGTGTCCATCTCCCTGATCAACTGCAACAGTCCGCTGCGCTGGGACGAGCGGATGCTGGAGTCCCTGTTCGCCTACGCCGGTGCCGGGCAGCCGGTGATTCTGACCCCGTTCATCCTGATGGGCGCCATGTCGCCAGTCACGATCCCGGCGGCGCTGGTGCAGCAGATCGCTGAGGCGCTCTCCGGGATCGCGTTGGCGCAGCTGATCCGTCCCGGCACGCCTGTGGTCTTCGGCTCCTTCCTGTCCAACATCGACATGCAGTCCGGCTCCCCCTCCTTCGGCACCCCCGAGTCGGGTATGGGGCTGTGGTGCACCGGTCAGATCGCTCGCCACTTCGGGCTGCCCTTCCGTTCCGGTGGCGGCATGACGTCATCCCAGGTCCCGGACGCCCAAGCCGGCTACGAGGCGCTGATGACTCTGCTGCCGACGTTCCTCGCCGGTGCCAACTTCGTGATGCACTCGGCGGGCTGGCTCGAGGGTGGGTTGGTGGCCTGCTTCGAGAAGTTCGTGATGGATGTCGAGCTGGTCCAGATGCTGCAGGCGCAGTTCACGCCGTTGGAGATCAACGAGGGCACGCTCGCCTTCGACGCTCACCAGGAGGTCGGGCACGGTGGTCACTTCCTGGGAGCGATGCACACCATGGAGCGGTTCCGGACGTGTTTCTACCGGCCGATGCTCTCCTCCTCGGAGAACTTCGAGCGGTGGAGCCGAGGTGGGGGAGTCGACGCCGCAGGCCGCATGAGCGCGATCTACGCCAAGCGCATCGAGGAATACCAGCAGCCGGCTCTTGATGCGGCCATCGACCAGGAGCTCCAGGAGTACGTCGCCCGACGCCGTGCCGAGCTCGGCGACTGAGGCCCACGCCGGCCCGGCAACAGGCCGAGCCAGCGAGGCGTCTGCGCTCAGCGGAAGACCACCGTGCGGTCCCCGTTGAGCAGGACCCGGCTCTCGCTGTGCCAGCGCACAGCCCGCGACAGTACCTGGGACTCGACATCGCGGCCCGCGGCCGCGAGCTCTGTTGCGTTGTAGCGGTGGTCGACCCTCATCACGTCCTGCTCGATGATGGGGCCTTCGTCCAGATCTCCCGTGACATAGTGCGCGGTCGCACCGACCAACTTGACCCCGCGCTCGAAGGCCTGGGTGTAGGGCCGAGCCCCCTTGAAGCTCGGTAGGAACGAGTGGTGGATGTTGATCGCCTTGCCGGACAGCCTCCGGGAGGTCTCGTCGGAGAAGATCTGCATGTAGCGAGCGAGCACGACGATGTCCACGTCGAGGTCCTCGATCATGGCCAACATCCGCGCCTCGCCCTCGGCTTTGGTCTCCGGAGTGACGGGGATGTGGTGGTAGTCCACCCCGTAGGACTCGGCCAGGCCGCGGAGGTCCTCGTGGTTCGACACCACCCCCGCCACGTCGATCTGGAGGGCCTCGCGGCTCCACCGGAACAACATGTCGTTGAGGCAGTGGCCGAACTTGGACACCAGGATCAGAGTGCGGTACGGCTTGCGGGCATCCCAGAGGTTCCAGGTCATCTCGAACCGGGTCGCGATGGCGCCGAACTGCGAGCGCAGTTCCTCGATGCCGATATCAGGCGCCGTGATCGCGAAGCGGATCCGCATGAAGAACTGCGCCGAGAAGGGGTCCTCGAATTGTTGGCTCTCCACGATGTTGCCTGAGTACTGCACCAGCAGACCGGTAACGGCGTGCACGATACCGGGTCGGTCCGGGCAAGCGATGGTCAGGACGAAGTGGGGGTCAGCGGCCGAAGATGGCATGGGTGCGGCTCCAGGGTGGGATGTCGATTGTTGCGTGTGTTGAGATGCATTCTGCGATACGCAACAGTCCGTGCGCTAGCCTACGCTCATGGTGGAATCCCAGGGCACCGGCCTCGTGCAGTCGGTGGACCGAGCGCTCAGCGTGTTGACGGTGCTGGCCCGCTCGGGGGAGTCGGGGGTGACGGAGATCGCTCGTGAGCTGGGGGTGCACAAGAGCACCGTGTTCAGGTTGGTGGCCACCCTGGAGGCTCACGATCTCGTCGAGCAGCATTCCGACCGCGGGAAGTACCGCCTCGGCGTGGGAGTCCTCCGGCTGGCCGGTGCCACCAACGCACGGCTCGACGTCGTGCGGGAGGCTCGATCCATCAGCCGGGTCCTCGCTGCTTCGACGGGGGAGACGGTGAACCTGGCGATCCTGTCCGAGACGTCCGCGCTCTACGTGGACCAGGTCGCGGGCACCTCGGGTCTCCAACCGCACAACTACGTGGGTCAGCGCATCCCGCTGCACGCCACCTCGAACGGCAAGGTCCTGCTCAGCGAGCTCGACGAGCGCGAGCTCGGCGCCCACGTCCCGAGGCTGCAGAGCTACACCACCCACACGATCACGTCCCGGAGCAAGCTCCGCAGCGAGCTCAGTGAGGTGCGCGAGCAGGGGTTCGCGGTGGCGGTCGATGAGCTGGAGGAAGGGCTCACCGCGGTTGCGGCGCCGGTTCGTGACGCTCACGGTGATCTGGTGGCCTCGTTGAGCGTGTCCGGACCGTCCTTCCGGCTCACGGCCGAGCGGGTGGCCTCGCTGGCGCCGGCGGTGGTCTCTGCCGCTCGTGACATCTCCGATCGGATGGGCGCAGCCACCCTCTGAGACGAAACGAGGATCGGGGAAGGGAGCGCATAGCGCAACAGCACCCGAAACCCTTGACAGGGCTATTCGCAGCCGATCACTCTGGGCTCACGAACAACAATTCTCATCCACAGTCCGTGCGCGACTAGCACCAAGGCTCTCGTTGTGGTTCTGGCCGGCCGTCATTACCTGTGACCCTTCACCGGGTCGGAATGGGAGCACGAATGTCAACGACCACACGCAAGGAGTCGCCCGAGGGAAGCCCGGCTGACGAGGCACCCGCGAGAAGCGCCCTTGGGTCCATCGACACGGTGGTGTTCGGTGGTGGTTTCGCGCTGGTTCTCGCGTTCGCGCTCTGGGGCATCTTCGGCACCGAGAGCCTGCAGGTCGCTGCTGACAAGGGGCTGAGCTTCGTCACCAAGTACATGGGTTGGGCCTTCATCGTGGCTGGAGCAGGCTTCGTCCTGTTCGCCCTGGTCTTGGCCTTCAGCCGGTACGGCCGGATCCGGCTGGGTATGGACGAGGAGCGTCCCGAGTTCACGACGCCGTCCTGGTTCGCCATGATGTTCGCCGCCGGTATGGGAATCGGCCTCGTGTTCTTCGGGGCCGCCGAGCCGCTGTCGCATTTCACGGCTCCCCCGATGGGACTGGCGGAGCCGGGCTCGGACGATGCCGCGCGGCTGGCTATGCAGTACACGATCTTCCACTGGGGTCTGCACCCGTGGGCGTTGTACGCCGTGGTCGGACTCGCGCTGGCCTACACCTCGTTCCGCAAGGGCAACCCGAACCTGCTCAGCTCCATCGTGATGCCGAACCGCCCGGTCGACCACCCGGCTCGACGAGCCATCGACACCTTCGCCATCTTCATCACCGTCTTCGGCGCCGCGACCTCGCTGGGTTTGGGTGCGCTGCAGATCAACAGCGGCCTGAACAGTGCCTACGGCGTGACCAAGAGCAACACGGTGGCCATCGTCGTCATCATCGTGCTGGCGGTCATCTTCGCGATCTCCGCCGTCAGCGGAGTCGGCAAGGGCATCAAGATCGTCAGCAACATCAATATGGGACTGGCTGGGGTCCTGGCCTTGTTCATCCTCGTGCTCGGGCCGACCCTGGTCATCATCAACACCTTCGTCGAGATGATCGGTGACTACGGCACCCAGATCATCCCGATGAGCTTTCGCACCGGGGTCTACGGCGGCGAGGAGTGGCTGCAGGGCTGGACGTTGTTCTACTGGGCGTGGTGGATGTCCTGGGCGCCCTTCGTCGGCACCTTCATCGCCCGGATCTCCCGCGGTCGCACGATCCGGCAGTTCGTCGTGTGTGTGCTCCTGGTGCCCACCCTGGTGAGCTCGGTGTGGTTCTCGATCCTCGGCGGCACCGCGATCAACCTGCAGGAGAACGGTGTGGACCTCGCCGGTGCAGAGACGAACGAGGGTCGGCTCTTCATGATGCTGGACCAGTTCAGCCTGAGCGCCATCACGGCGACGCTCGTGGTGTTGTTGATCACCTTCTTCTTCGTCTCCAGCGCCGACTCCGCCTCGGTGGTGCTGGGCATGCTCTCCTCCAAGGGCAACATCGCCCCCCATCGCAACGTCGTGTTGCTGTGGGGCGCCATGATCGCCGTCACGGCCATCGCGTTGTTGATGGCCGATGGTCTGTCCGTGATCCAGCAGGCTGCGGTGGTGATCGCCGTGCCGTTCCTGGTGATCTTGATCGCCGTGTGCGTGCAGCTCATGAGGCAACTGCGGGAGGAACCGGTGGTCTCGACGGTCCCGGAGGGGGTCTACAC
>JBASAN010000486.1:0-2969 GCA_049650625.1 Ornithinimicrobium sp. | reverse complement strand
TGTCGGCGGCCACGAGAAACTGCCCGGAGACGGCCACGAAGTTGCCCGCTGGCGGACATGAGAACTGCCCACTGACGGTCATGGGATCTGCCCGACACGACGTCGTCTGCCTGACCGCGTTCCGCGGTTGAGGCCCCTTCCTCGGGTGCGATGAGCGGTGCTGATGCGCCCTATCGCCCCGAGGAAGGGATGAGTTGAAGTCTGCCGAGGAGATCATGAAAATCTTGGATGCCTACGACCTGACAGGGTCGTTGCGTGATGCCGGCGAGCTGGCCGGTTGCTCGCACCACACCGTCAAGCATTACGTGGACCGGCGTGCTGCCGGTGGCGAGCTCGACCGGAGCGCGACCCGTCCGCAGTTGATCGATGAGTACCTGCCGAAGGTCGAGGAGTGGGTCGAGCGGTCGGTCGGCAAGGTCCGTGCCGACGTCGCCCACGAGAAGCTGGTGGCTCTGGGCTATGCCGGGTCCGAGCGCACCACCCGCCGCGCGGTCGCAGCGGTGAAGAAGTCCTACCGGGCCGGGCATGTGCGGGTACACCGGCCCTGGGTCACCGAGCCGGGGATGTGGCTGCAGTACGACTACGGCGACGGCCCGGTCGTCGACGGCGTCAAGACGGTGCTGTTCGTCGCGTGGTTGGCGTGGTCACGGTTCCGGGTCGTGCTCCCGATCCGCGACAAGACGATGCCCTCGGTGTTTGCCGCCCTGGACGTGACGTTGCGACGGTTGGGTGGGGTGCCGACCTATGTGCTGACCGACAACGAGAAAACCGTCACGGTCGAGCACATCGCCGGGATCCCAGTGCGGAACCCGCAGCTGGTGGCGTTCGCCGAGCACTACTCGGTGGTGGTCCACACCTGCGTCCCGGCGGATCCGGCGTCCAAGGGTGGCACCGAGTCGTCGGTGAAGATCAGCAAGGCCGACATCGTCCCCAGGGACACCAACCTGCGCGAGAAGTACGCGTCGTTCGCCGAGCTCGAGCAGGCGTGCGTGGCGTTCTGCGAGAAGGTGAACACCCGAGCGCACCGGATCACCAGACGGCCACCGATCGAGATGCTCGCCGAAGAGCGTGCCCGGCTGCATCCGGTCCCGACGGTGCCGCACACGGTCGCGTTCGGGACCACCCGGGTCGTCCCGGCCAACACGCCGATGGTGACGTTCGAGGCCGGCCAGTACTCGGTCCCGTACAAGCTCGACGGGCCAAACGGGCGCAGCCTGCTCGGCCAGACGGTGTGGGTGCGGACCCACGGTGTCGGGGACGATGAGCAGGTCGTGATCGTCCACGTCGGCGAGGACGGACCACTTGAGGTCGCCCGCCACCATCGGGCCACGCCCGGGACGCCACGAATCGACGACGACCACTTCCCACCCCAGCCCGAGGGACCGCTGGGCCGTCGACCGCGCGCTAGGAACGCCGAGGAGTCGGAGTTCCTCGACCTGGGCGAGGGCGCCCGGTTGTGGCTGGTTGAGGCCGCCGCCGCGGGCACCACCAAGATGCGGGTCAAGATGGCCGAAGCGTTGAGCCTGGCCAAGCTGTTCGACCCCGTCGAGGTCGACTGGGCACTGGGCCACGCCGCCGTGCATGGCCGGTTCGCCGAGGCCGACTTGTCCTCGATCCTGGACCACCACGCTCGCCGACCACTCGATGGTGAGCACCGGGCCAGTGAGGACTCCTCGCTCACCCAGGGCACCAGCGCCTGGGCACGACTCGGCCAACAGATCGGCCAACGCGACGAGGACGAGGCGAACCGATGACGACGAGAAGCACGACGCCCTCTTCGGTGTCTGCGCCGCCGTTGCCGGCCGATCTGGAGGAGCTGCTGCGAAGGCTGCGGCTTCCCCACATCCGTCGCCACGCGCCCGAGGTCGTCGCGACCGCGAAGGCCCAACGCTGGGAACCCGCCGAAGTCCTCAAGGCACTGTTCACCGAGGAGGTCGCCGGCCGAGAACGTTCCGCACTCGCCACCAGACGTGCCGCGGCGGGGTTCCCGACCGGGAAGACCTTCGACGCCTGGGATCCCGCAGCGTCCTCGATCCCGGCACCCACCCAGCAGGCCCTACGCACCTTGGAGTGGGTCCACCGGCGGGAGAACCTCGTGGTGTGCGGACCGTCAGGCACCGGGAAGACGTTCCTGCTGGAAGCACTCGGCCAACAAGCCGTCGAAGCCGGGTTGAAGGTCGCCTGGTTCACCCTGGAAGACCTCGGCGTCCTGCTGCGCCGACACCGTGCCGACGACACCGTCACCAAGGCCATCGCCCGCGTCCTGCGAGCTGACGTCGTCATCGTCGACGACATCGGCCTGTTGCCGGTGGCCGCCGACGCAGCCGAGGGGCTCTACCGTCTCGTCGACGCCGCCTACGAGAAGCGCTCTGTCGCGATCAGCTCGAACCTGCACCCGTCCGGCTTCGACGAACTCATGCCCAAGACGCTGGCCACCGCCACCGTCGACAGGCTGCTGCACCACGCCCACGTCTGCCAGACCAGCGGCGACTCCGTCCGGCTCACTCAGGCACTCGCCGGCCAAGGGGTGAGCCCCTTGAGCTGAGCACCCTGGTCGGTGGTGGCCGCCAGCCCCCATGGGCAGATCCCACGGCCACCACCGGGCAGATCTCGTGACCGTCAGCGGGCAGGTTTCATGTCCGCCCCTGGGCAGTTCCTACTGTCCCTTGACACACCAGGGCCGGGTCGTGGCAGCCCTCGCCGGCGTAGGTCAGCGTCCCCAATCGGTTCAAGCGGTTCGACGCGCAGTAGCGCCGCAGCCGTCCCCGCGCGCGACGAGCCGCCTCAGCGCGAGAGCGTTCCGGGTTCGGCACCCCCGCCCCAGCACCACGCTTTCGCCGTCTCTTGGGAACGAAGCAACCGCCGCCCTCGGCGGCGGTCGGGCACAGCGTCAGCAGCCAGCCGTGGGGCGGGGTCGGCTCACGCAGAGGGGGTGGTGGGTAGGGCTGGTGCATCGCACGGAACTTTCA
>JBASAN010000485.1:0-4251 GCA_049650625.1 Ornithinimicrobium sp. | reverse complement strand
ATGCAGAAGGCCAAGGAGGCCGGCAAGGTGCGCATCGAGGGCAAGGACTACGTGATGAGTGACGGCGACGTGGTGGAGTTCCGCTTCAACGTGTAAATCGGCGCGTTTGCGCAGGTCAGGCGGGCTATGAATCCCTCTGGTCCGCACAGAGTCCGCAAGAGTTTCAGCGCGATACCCTCCATCCGGCTGTTCCGAGGGCCGGCCCGATCTCCGGGCCGCTGTGAGTCCCTTGCGACCGCCGCACTCCTGTGTGGGCTGGTGCCTTGTTTCAGGGCACGGCCCGCGCGTCCTCGCCGGGACGAGGGATGGGCTTAGGTCACGCCAACCTGTCGGTGGCCACTTCTAGCATCGGTGCGATCGGGTGGCCGGACCACCAACTATCTTCGTCGCGGCGACCAGGAGGCCGGTAATGACCTACTACACCGCAAGTGAGCTTCGGCAACGCGCAGGCGGGCTCACGGCGAGCGCGGCACAGTCGGAATTGTCGCGGCTCTCGAAGGCCGCCGTGAGCAACTTCGACGTCTTCCTGAGCCACAGCTTCCGAGACGCCGTGCTGATCCTCGGCCTCAAGCGCGTACTCGAAGCCGATGGTCTGAAGGTCTACGTCGACTGGATCGAAGACCCTCAACTGGACAGAGCCAAGGTAAATGCGACCACCGCCGCGCACCTACGCGATCGGATGAGGAGGTGTCGGTCGCTCGTCTATGCCACGTCTCAGAACGCCTCCACCTCCCGATGGATGCCATGGGAACTTGGATTCTTCGACGGAGTCCACGGTCCCGACCAGGTGGCCATCTGTCCGATCACCACAGGTACAGGCAGCTACACCGGCGAGGAATATCTCGGCCTGTACAAGACCCTGGAGGAGATCCGCGATGGTGGCGTGTACCGCCCGTACGTCGTTCGACCATCACGTAAGCAGGCGCAGCGACCGGAGTCCTTTGCCGCCGGTAGTGGCACATTCGTCGGACTTTCGTAGTCAAGGCCGCCCTGACGTAGTTTCCCAGCCTCAGGGGGCCTATTGACAGTGCGCCCACACGGCTATCGCAATTCCTGCGAGCAGCAGAGGACCGTAGACCGGGGCCACCGCCCATGACCGAATGTCCTCCCAATCGGGCCAGTAGTCGACCTTTGTTCCTGCGGGGCCTGCGAGCGCCGGGTTCATGGAGAAGGCGGGTATGTTGCCCCCGACGGCGACCTTGTCGTAGAGCTTGCGGAAGGCGCGTTCTTGCTTGAGGTAGTTGGCATCCAGGACGCCGAAGATGACCACAGCGAGGAGACCCATGACGGCCACCCACGACTGTTGCTTCGTCACCGCGTACCCGTAGGTGAGCGTGACGATCGGTAGGAGCCAGGTTTTCGCGGAGGACGAGGCCTGAGACATGCGGGTGACTACAGCCTGGATGAAGGAGAGGTGCTGTCGCCTGTCCTCGGCTGAGACGTCAGAGCTTGCCGAAGGAAGAACAGAGCGGAGGAGGGCAAGAGTCTGATCTTGAGCCTCGGAGTCCTCCGCTGCACTGTCGGGCCAGGCGAGCGAGAGGTCGTCGCCGCTCCACCTGGGCACAACGTGGAAGTGCACATGCGGGATGGTCTGCGTCGCAGCTGAACCCGTGGACTGGATGATGTTGATCCCGTCCGGAGAAACAGCCGACCGTACGGCTCTGGCCGTTCGCCTGACGGCAGATCCGAGCTGCCGGCTCTCGGCTTCGGTGAGGTCGACGTGCTCGGCGACATGCCGATTCGGGACGACCAAGGTGTGACCGCGTGTCGCCGGCATGAGTGGGAGGAAGGCGGTCACGTCCTGGTCTCGGTACAGGACGCGCGCGTTCGGATCCTCGTCCTTCACGATGCTGCAAAACGGGCAGGGATCGTTGCTCATCCTCGGGTCACGCCCTGACCCGACCACAGTTCGATCTTGTCCGACAAGCCTCTGTAAGTAGCCTGGCTGTCGATCTTCCCCTGCCAGTTCGTGACAGTCGGGTCGAAGATGGGGACACCGCTGAGGCCCGCGTTTGTGAACGGGTTACCGCCGATGGAATCGGTCGTTCCCATCGAGGAGAGGCCGTGGATGCGAATGCCGAGGAGCGGCTTCTTGTCCGCCCAGGCCTTCTCAACCTCGTACTCCACCCACGGACGGGTTGCGGTCTCCTTGCCGATGAGGACGATGACCGCCTTCTTGTAAGCCATCTGCTCCTTGATCCACTTCTCGATGGCGGGATCGCCCCCTCTGCGCACCTTCTCCCAGTCCTGAGAGTTCAGCAGTGGCTGTCCTTCTAACGCGTTGAAGTTCTTCACGAGCTGCACGCGGTGAACATCGCGCTCGTAGTGAAAGCTGTAGAAGACGGTCTTGGCCATGGTGGGTCCTTTCTAGGCGCCAGTTGGGGTGAGGTCGTGAACTTAGTGAGCCGGGCCGACACTCACGGCCGATCCGAACACACACGCAGTGTAGTGCGTACGTAGTGTGTACCACACGTGATCGATGCGTACGATGTCTCCATGTATGAAGCACTGGCTAAGTTGATGCGGGAGCGTCGAGAGGCGCTCGGGCTAGATCAGGCAGCGGTCGCCGCGCAGCTGGATGTACGCCAGCAGGCCGTGAGCGGCTGGGAGAACGGCCGCTCAAGGCCGCGGCGCGCGATGCTCACCGATGTTGCCCGCGTCCTCGCGGTCGAAGAGGATGACTTGCTAGACGCTGGTGAGTACTTGGCGCCAGCGCCAGCCGTCCGGCTTCCTGTCCGTCCCCTGACTCGCGCGCTTCCGCTCGAGGAACTAACCGAAGAACGGTTTGAGGACCTTCTGGCCGAAGTCATGACCACCCTTCACCCTGATGGGCACGCAAGCCGGTTCGGCGGACGCGGTCACAAGCAGCACGGCATCGACATCCTCATTACCGCCCAAGGCAAGAACGTCGCGATCGGGCAGTGCAAGCGACACCGCGAGTTCGGACCGTCCGCGGTGAAGAGAGCCATTGAACAGGTGACCATCCCTTCGCCCAGGAATTACCTCTTCCTCTCCCGACTCATCGCCACGCCTGCTGCGCGCGCGGAGGCGGGGAAGCACGCGAGCTGGGAACTGTGGGACGGAGAGGACATCTCCCGCCACATTCGGAACCTTCCGCGCCAGCAGGCCGTACGGATCGTTGATACCTACTTCCCGGGTCATCGGGAGTCGTTCCTCGGCATTGCAGCGCCGGGACCATGGCTCCTGTCGGAGGAACACTTCGTCGCCGCCCGAGCCACGATCTTCAATCACGAGTGGAGCCTGGTTGGACGCCAGACCCAACTCGACGAACTGGTGGACGCGGCCCACCAGGGAGATGCGACCGTCGCGTTCTTGGTCGGGGCTGGTGGTGTCGGCAAGACGAGACTCCTCAAGGCCCTCGCTGATGCTGCGTCAGCCGGTGCCCAGACTCGAATACTGCCCGGCGACGTGCAAGTGACCGCAGCCGACTTCGAGCTGCTACCGCACGACGGTGACCTCACCGTCATCATCGACGACGCCCATGAGATCGCCGAGGTCACCGGCCTTGTAGCTGGCATCTGGCGGCGCAACCCGAATGCAAAGGTCGTCCTAGCTACCCGGCCCTATGGCCTGCGGACTCTCAAGACTGAGATGGCACGCCACGGACTTCTTCCGGTGCCACACACCGAGGTCATCCTTGGAGACCTTGAGTTCGACGACGCCGTTGCTCTGGCGCGTGAAGCGCTCGGCGGCGCCGCGTCGCCCGCGGTCGCGCGTCGGCTCGCCAGGCTCACCCTGGACTCTCCGCTGGCCACGGTTGTCGGCGGCGTCCTCATTATGCAGGGCCAGCTTGAGCCGGGAGCGCTGGAGCAGGACGAGAACGTCCGACTGCACATCATGCGGGGTTTCCGCGACGCGCTTGTGGATGATCCGCTCTCGTACGACCCGCCGATACGGCGCGCCGTATTGGATGCGGTCGCTGCCCTACAGCCGTTCCGCACCAACGAGGAAGCTGCGCGCACGTCGCTGAGCGCGATCGTCGGTAAGCCGTACGACGAGTTGCACAAGCACTTGCGAAGCCTAGAGAACGCCGGCATCCTGCGGCGGCGCGGAGACGCACTTCGGATCGTCCCCGACCTTCTGGGCGACGTGATCCTTACCGATGCAGCCTTTGACGACAGTCCCCTCGGTACTGGGTATCTCGCGCGTATCCAGCCTGTAGCGATCGGAAGCTGCGTCGAGCACTTGTTTGTAAACGTAAGTCGCGTCGACTGGCAGGTTCGCAACACG